>JBATDO010000295.1:0-13555 GCA_049663505.1 Sphingorhabdus sp. | reverse complement strand
GTATCAATGAGCTTGATGCATCTGTCATGGATGGCAAGACGATGGGCGCCGGCGCTGTCACCGGTGTGCGATATACCAGGAACCCTGTCCTGCTTGCTCGGGCGGTAATGGAAAACAGCCCGCACGTGATGCTGAGCCGAGAAGGTGCAGACGAGTTCAGCCGCGAGCAGGGCCTGGAGCAGGTGAACCCAGATTATTTCGCAACACCAGAGCGCTGGAGGCAGCTTGAGGAGCTGAAGGCCAAGAAACTGGGATGGTATGACATCGACATGAAATATGGCACGGTCGGTGCAGTCGCTGTTGATAAACAGGGAAATGTCGCCGCAGGTACGAGCACAGGTGGGCTGACTGGCAAACGCTGGGGCCGCATCGGCGACTCCCCGGTGATTGGTGCTGGCAACTATGCGGACAATCGGGCCTGTGCGGTTTCGGCGACAGGAGCCGGCGAATTCTTCATTCGCCTGGGTGTCGCCCACGAAATCTGTGCCCGCATGCGCATGCTTGGCGAAGATGCGAAGACTGCAGCGGACCATGTCATCAAGGAGCTCGCCCTGCTTGGAGGCAGTGGCGGAGTGATCGTTGCAGCGCCCGACGGGACAGCGACATGGAGCTTTAACACACCCGGCATGTTCCGTGGCATGGCAACCAGCAAGGGCGGCAACAAGGTCGCAGTCTACGGCGACGAGGAGTGAACCTGGCTGGCCGCCATTTGGCGGCAGTCAGGCAAAATGCAAGCAAGATCCGGTGTGTATAAGCGAACCCGTGATCTGGATCTCGGCAAAAATGGCATTGAAACATCGTCGAGGCCTATATCCTTTGTGCGCAAGGCCACTTAAGGGCATGTCACATGAAACGCTTCCTCACGGCCCTACTCGTTCTTCTCCTCCCGTTCGCGCCAGCTCATGCTTATTGGGAATATGGCCACGAAACAGTGGCGCAGATAGCGCAGGCCAACATGTCAGCGAAGGCGCGCGCAAATTTGACCAGGCTGCTCGACGCAGCGCCGTTGATAGGGACACCAAAATGCCCTCTCGATACGATTGAGCAGGCAAGCGTCTGGGCGGATTGTATCAAGGGTGACCAGATGCGATGGGGCTATACAAGCAGCTGGCATTACCAGAATGTGGATATCTGCAAGCCTTTTGATCCTAAGAGTGCCTGTGCTGGCGGCAATTGTGTGTCTGCGCAGGTCGATCGCAACTTTGCACTGCTCAAGGACAGGACGCTCCCGGCACATGTGCGCCTGGAAGCACTGGCATTCCTCATCCATTTCGTAGGTGATCTGCATCAGCCGCTTCACGCTGGCGACCACAATGATCGCGGCGGGAATGACCTGAAGGTGAAATACGGCGCTATACCCAATAGCAATCTCCACTCGGTGTGGGACGGCCTGCTTGCGGACCGGGCAATTTCAGCATCGCCCCCGATCGTTCGTCGCTTTTCCGTGGCGGAAGCAGCTGTGATGTCAGCCGGGACAACCCGCGATTGGAGCGAGGAAAACTGGGCGGTTTCGAGGGAGGTTGCTTACGCTCGTGCGCTTGATGGCGACCCCTGCGGTCCAAAGCCCAGTAAGCCGGTCACGATGGACGAAGCCGATGTCGAGGTCGCGCGAACGGCGTTGCGCCAGCAAGTCGAGCGCGGCGGGGTTCGGCTTGCCGGGCTGCTGGATCTGGCGCTGCAATAGTCTGGCACCGAGCAGCAATTATTGGCTGACTGAGTTGTATACAGGCGCGTGGAGGGCCAGACCAACGGCGTTGGCTTAAGGCGTACCACCCATTATCGTGTCCGATCGCGGTCACCCCATCGCCATTTCCAGCCACCTTCGGTCCGATGTCTGCAAATCGCGATAAACAAGGCGGTTGTCCCAAGGAACAATGCAAATGCCATTGCCCGGGGAAACGCGCTGCCCTGTTTCGATAGCAAGCCGATACCCGCAAGCGCCAGCAAGTATAGCCCGACAGTTGCCCAGCCCTGCCACTTGAAGGGCAGGCCCGCTCCGTAGCCATATCGCCGCGTTCGAAACCACGGCCCTTTTGCCATGAACATGTGCAACATCAAGCACCTCCTTTCTTGGCGGGTCGCCCACGACGGGGTGCCTCGCTCGTTCCAACCTTTACACCGCGCCTGGTGAGAGCTTCGCGCAGCAATACTTCGATCTGGGCGTTGGCGCTTCGGAAATCAGCAGCTGCCACGCGCTCGATGCTTGCAAACAGCACGGGATCCAGACGTAACGGGAATGCCTTCTTCGGGGGAGCGGCCATCAGCCAGCCTCATCCATAAAGCGTGCCGGCATTCACGACGGGCTGCGTATCGCGTTCGCCGCATAGCACGACCATCAAGTTCGATACCATCGCAGCCTTCCGCTCGTCATCGAGATCCACGACACCTTTCTGGGCGAGGAGCCCAAGCGCCATTTCCACCATGCCCACCGCCCCTTCCACAAGGGTCTGTCGCGCGGCCACTACCGCCTGGGCCTGTTGGCGTCGCAGCATTGCTCCTGCAATTTCCGGGGCATAGGCCAGGTGGGTCAGGCCACATTCGTCGACGCTGATTCCAGCGACCTTCAGCCGCTCGGTAAGCGCGACGCGCAGTTCGCCACCAACCTCGTCATGATTGCCACGCAGCGTGACTTCCTTGTGGGTAATATCGTCATAGGGGTAGCGCGAGCCAATAGCCCTGACTGCTGCTTCGATCTGCGCCATCACAAACGCCTTGTAGTCGTCGACATCGAAGAGCGCCTGAGCTGTGTCAGTCACGCGCCAGACAACCTGCGCTGCAATCTCGATAGGATTGCCTCGCAAATCATTCACCTTGATCTTGTCTGAAATCAGATTGTTCGAACGCAAGGATATCTTCGATTTCCCCATCCAGGGCCAGATCCAGCGCAGTCCTTCGTTTCGATCAGTACCCTTGTAGGCACCAAACAAGGTAATGGCGACGCCCTGATTGGGCTGGATCATGTAAAAGCCTGCAGAGAGCAAGGCAAACATGGTGGTGGCACTTACCAGCCCCAGGAAATCGGAAGGCACCGCACCGTCACCCTGGCTTACTGCTCCTGCTAACGACCAGATGCCCAACGCCAAAAAGACGAGCATCAGCACCAATGCAAGATAGCCGCTGAACGCGCCTGCGGCACGCTCGTTGCTGGCATTCAACCTGTTCTCATTCAACGCTTCGCTCATCAGATCCCTCCATTTAAATATGATATCATATTTATATCAAAAATCCAGATTGGCAAGATAATTCGCGACGAGATGCTTGCAGGGTTCAGGAAATATTCAGCGGGAATCATTCATTTCATCTACGAAAAACAACAACTGGTCGCAGCTCATTCACTTGTTTCGATGATTGGAGAAGCAAAATGTTGATGCACAATGCAGGATTGGCACCGAGCAGGGCCCCGACGGTCTCCCGCTGAGACTATTGGCCTGTATATCATGGCGATACCGTCAATCAATGCCCTGCTTGCGGCCATACGCACTGGTTTATTGGCAGGACCATGGCCCAATGCGCATTTTGCGAGACCGCCCTGCCCTGGGCGTCAACAGCCCTGCAGGCTGCAGCTCCGCTCTTCTGGTTCAAGGGCAGCGCCACGGCAATGTCGACCTGATTTTCGAGTTAGACGTCAGATATCGGCACTTTACCCGGTGCTGTCACGCACTTCGCAGTGGAATCGCACGTAGCCGTCCCTATTTGGCACAGTGAGTGACCTCAGCGGATCAGGAAAACGCAGGGACAAAAGTGCGATTTCGTGCACGCGATACGCGTCCCGTTGCCCAAATTTTCTTTCATGCGCATTCACTGGGAACCCTCAGCAACAAGCGGAGTGCGTCGATCAACGCCTCCTTGTCGACCCCCTCCTCACCACGCGCAATTGCAAAACCAGCCGCGTTCATTGCTCCCATCAGCAGTATCGAGATCGGCTTGAGCGGTTGTTGCGCTACGAAACCGCCTGCCATCAGTGCCTTTGTGCCGCCCATGACTGTTTTCAATCCCAGTCGCGAATCGACTTCGCGCCATTTCTCTTCGCCAAAAACTGCCGGCGCCTCGACAAAGACAATCCGGTGAAAATCACGGCGCTCGGCAAAGTCGAGTGATGTACGAACGCCAGCCAGGAATGTCTCGAGCACGCCAAGCCCGAGCGCGGGGTTCGATGCTGCCTTGGCACGCGCGTCCATTTCGAGCTCAAGCGATTCAAATACATGTTGAAAAAGATCGAGCTTCGAGCCGAAATGATGGAACATCGCGCCTACCGTCACACCGGCAGCCGCGGAGATTTCTCGCGCCGAAGTAGCTGCATATCCTTGGCGCGCGAACAGTTCGCGCGCCATCGCCAATATTTCTGCCCGTGTTTGTGCGGCGTCTTTAGCCGTTCTTCTCGCCATCAGACTGCCTCTTTGGTACCGGAGCACTTGACTCTCTACATATCGCTGTTATGTAAAATCAATCTGTAAAAGGATAGGGTGTGGGGGCAAGCACCAATATCGCGAGCTATCCCGAAATCAACAATGCGTGTCGATGAATTGCGACCCCATCGGTACACATTTCTGCCTCTCCTCTTTTCCCACGAAGAGGAGAGCACTTTTTTAATGGCACCGGCGATTTGATCGATTCTGCATGTGAGCCATGTTACTCGCCCGTTGGAAATCCGCGCTTCTTCATGATATATTTCACATCCGGGTCCCGACCCCGAAAAGCACGATAGGCCTCGATGCGGTCCGTCTCATTGCCCGTCGCCATCAGCATGGAGCGGAATCGTTCAGCCGTCGTCTTGTCCCACACGTTGCCAGCTTCTTCAAATGCAGCCCATGTGTCGGCATCCATCGTCTCTGACCACAAATAGCTGTAATAGCCTGCAGAGTAGCCGTCGTCGGCAAACAGGTGATTAAACTGGGGAAGCCTGTGGCGCATCACCATTTCCCTGGGCATACCGATCTCGGCCAGCGTGGCAGCTTCGAATGCCGAAGGATCGACAACTGCCTCGGTGCGATTGTGCAACTTCATGTCAAGGATCGCGCTCGACAGATATTCAACCGTCGAAAAACCTTGGTTGAACGTCTCGCTTACCGCGAGCTTGTCGACCAGGGCCTGGGGGATTGGCTCGCCTGTCTGGTAATGCTTGGCATAAGTGTTGAGAACATAAGGCGTCATCAGCCAGTTTTCGTTCACCTGGCTTGGATATTCAACAAAATCGCGCGGTGTGCCGCCAAGTCCTGGCCATGTAATGTCGTAATTCAGATAATGGATTGCATGGCCAAATTCGTGGAACAAGGTCGATGCATCATCGATACTGATCAACGTCGGCACACCATTTGCGCCTGGCACGAAGTTGTTGTTGTTTGAGGCGAGCACGAGGTCATTCTTGCCTCCGAGCTTGTGCTGGCTGCGATAAGTAGTCATCCACGCGCCTGAGCGCTTTCCGGCCCTGGCAAAATTATCGAGGTAGAACAGCCCGATCACCTTGCCATCCCGCTTGACTTCAAAGGTACGCACCTTTGGTTCAAATACCGGTACCGCCCCGGTATTCTCGGTAAAGGTCATTCCGTACAACTTGCCTGCGGCATCGAACATGGCCGCAACCATATTGTCGAGCTGGAAATATGGTTTTATTGCTTCCTGATCGAGGTCATATTTCGCCTTGCGTACCTTTTCAGCATAGAATCGGTAATCCCAGGGCTCGATTGTGATCTCCTGCGCGTTGGCGATAGCCTGCATGTCGGCGACCTCTTCCTTTACCCTCGCAACCGCCGCGGGCCAGACTTTCATCATGAGGTCCATCGCACGGTCAGGGTCTTTCGCCATCGTGTCCGCCATGCGGTAATGGGCATGCGTGGCAAAGCCGAGGATTTTTGCACGTTGCTGGCGAAGCTTCAGGATTTCGGCGATCGTCGCGTTGGTATCATTGGCATCCTTGTTGTCGCCTCGCTTCGTGAACGCGCGCCACACCTTCTCGCGCAGTTCACGTCGATTCGAATTTTCGAGAAACGGCTGCACTGCAGACCTGGTATTGACGATTGCCCAACCGTTCTTGCCTTTGGTCGTCGCTGCATCCTTCATGGCTGCAACGAGGTTTTCCGGTAGCCCTGCCAACTCGGCCTCGTCTGTCAGAAGAATGAAGCTTTCCTCGTCAGCCAGCACTTTCTCGGAAAAAACCGAGAATTTCTTGGAAAGCTCGGTTTCAATCGCGATAACCTCTGCCTTCTTTTGCGCGTCAAGTAATGCTCCGTTGCGCACCAACCCATCATAGGTGCGTTCGAGCAAACGCATTTTCTTGGCATCAAGCTCCAGAGACGCACGCGTATCGTAGAGATATTTAACCCGCTGGAAATAACGCGCATCAAGGGTCAGCTGAGAGAAGAACTCGCTAACCTTGGGCTCCCACTCGCCTTGGATCTTGCGGATTTCGGGGCTGGAGAGGTTCGAGGAATGGACCCCCCAAATCGAAAACAGTCGACCCATTTTTTCACCCGACAGCTCATTGGCAACGATCGTGTTTTCAAAACTGATGGGACCTGGAGTTGCGAGCATCGCTTCGAACTCGGCCTTCGTTGCATCCATTGCTGCTTGGAAAGCGGCCGGGAATTCCTCGACCTTTACCTTGTCCCAAGGGGGAACGCCCTCATAAGGACCGGTCCATTCCTGGATCAGCACAGGCTCGCTCATTGGGCTTGCCGTTGTGGTTTTGGCACTAGCAACTGCGGTCATGGCGACCCCTGATAGCAGGAGCGCCGTGGCGCTCGCCAATACTCGTCCCGTTTTCACGCATAATACTCCTCAAAATCCATGGGCGCATGTTCGCCTCTTGATGGCACTTCGATTAGCCGTTCGAACCGCTGCATGCAAATGACCAATTTCACCTCGAATGTAACCTGTCTTGTTCTGCCCGCACCCACATCGCGCTCGGTCTATTCATCTGGTCGACAGGCAACTTGCCAACGTCCAGTCGACCCTCAATCGACATGAACATGAAACGCATCTCGCAATTTGTCTGATAGCTCTTGCCAAATGCTCATCGCTTTGGCAAAGGCCGCCTTCCCCATTGGGGGCGCTTAGCTCAGTTGGTAGAGCATCTCGTTTACACCGAGAGGGTCAGCGGTTCGAGCCCGTTAGCGCCCACCATTTTTTGGTTGATCTGAAAAATGAAGGAGAAAGCCGATGACGTTCATCGTGGAGAAAGCTTTCTGGGCGCAAATTTGGGCCATGAGGGGTGTTTTTCTGACATTTTGTTCGGCGCTTGGCCTGTTGGCAGCATTCGCGCCTGGCGTCGCATGGGCGCGCGATTCTGATCAACTGGATAGTGCCAGCTGCTCAGACCCCAAGCATCGTCATGTGATTATCCGGCCGCTGACCGAGAGCGCCCCGATTCGCAAGTCCGAGAAGGTGAGAGTACGCAGGATCCTAATGTAAGCTAGACTGCTTCCTGCAAGAGCTTGGCCATTTCGGCATCATCCCATTCAACACCTCCCGACACACGCCACACTTCGCGGCCATCGCGACCGTAAAGGATAGTTGTCGGCAGCGCGATATTCCCGCCAAACGCACTCATCAAGGCGTTGTCACTGTCGGTGAACGGCTCCAGGTTTTCAATTTGGGCACTCTTGAAAAAGGCGATGACCGGGTCTTGTCCTTCCAGATCCTGCGACACCGCCAGCACTGCAATCTTACCTTCCTCCAGGGCTGCCAGGGCATCGAGTGTTGGCATTTCTGCCTTGCAGGGCGCGCACCAGGTGGCCCACAAGTTCAACAGCACTGCGCGCCCGGCATAATCAGAAAGCGCGACTTGTCGGCCGTCCCGGCCGTGGAACTTGGCTTGCGGCGCGGATTGGCCGGCAAATTTATAGCTGAGTACTGCCCGCATGCCGTTTGCGCTTTCAAGACCAATTTCGCCTTGGGTCGCTTGGCTGGCTTTTTGCGCAGAATCCGGTTGCACTTGCCCCTTGGACCCACTTTCAGTATCGCACCCGGCCAGAACCAGAAGGATTAGGGCAATTACAAAGCGCATTTCGGATTCCAATAGCATGTGGGGCGGCCGGTTCGGCGAGGGCCCCGGTGACATTATGCGCGAGATAAATGCCTCGATCCCATTCGACAAGCGACTTTGGCAGGAAGACATTGCGGGCAGCAAGGCCCATGCCGAAATGCTCGCGGCTAACGGCATCATCACCGCCGACGACAATGCCGCGATCCAGGAGGGCCTCGGCGCGATAGCGTGCGAATATGCAGCAAGCGGCGTCCCGGTGGACCTCGCCCTTGAAGACATCCACATGGTAACCGAGACGCGGTTGCGCGAACTCATCGGTGAACCCGCTGCACGGCTCCACACGGCGCGGTCACGCAATGACCAGGTTGCGACAGACTTCAGGCTTTGGGTGCGAAGCACGATTGACCGAGTAGACGAGGGACTGAAGGCTCTGCAGATCGCGCTCGTTTCACGCAGCGAAGAACATGCAGCCACCATCATGCCTGGATTTACACATCTTCAGGTCGCGCAGCCGGTCACATTAGGCCATCACCTGATGGCTTATTATGAAATGATCAAGCGCGACCGCGGCCGCTTTTCCGACTGCCAGTCGCGCCTCAACCAATCCCCACTTGGGGCTGCAGCTCTTGCCGGTACATCGTTTCCGATAGATCGCGCCGCCACCGCCTCGGCGCTCGGGTTTCGTGCACCCATGGCCAACAGCCTCGATTCGGTATCAGACCGCGACTTTGCGCTCGAGTTCCTGACAGCGGCCACCCAGACTGCGCTCCACCTATCGAGGCTGGCCGAAGAAATGATCCTCTGGGCATCACAACCCTTTGGCTTCATCAGCTTGCCTGACGCCTGGTCGACAGGGAGTTCGATCATGCCGCAAAAGCGTAATCCCGATGCAGCTGAACTGGTCCGGGGCCATGCAGGTCGGATCATGGGCTGCATGACCAGCCTCATGGTCACGATGAAGGGTCTGCCACTTGCCTATTCCAAGGACATGCAGGACGATAAGCCGCCCGTGTTCGAGGCCTATGACCTCCTGGCACTATCGATCGCGGCAATGACCGGCATGGTCGGCCACGTCGCGTTCGTGCCAAAACGCATGCGCGAGGTGGCAGCATCAGGATTTTCGACGGCAACCGATCTTGCCGACTGGTTGGTTCGTGAGCACGGCATTCCGTTCCGCGAAGCCCATCATGTAACAGGTAGCGTGGTCAAGGCTTGTGAAGGACGTGGTATCGGACTTGAGTCCATAACTGCACAGGACCTGGCAGCGATCGATGCACGCTTTGCCGGCAGCCAGTTGCCCGACCTGTCGGTTGACGGGTCGGTCGCTAGTCGGACCAGTGCTGGCGGGACCGCTCCCGATCGGGTAAGGGAAGCGATTGCCACCGCGAAAAAGGAACTTGCGGAATGATTAGCAAACTGATCCGTCCCGCGAGCGCTATGCTCCTGGCACTTTCCCTTGTCGCTTGCGGTAAGGTGGGAGACCTTGAGCCCCGCACTGGCAACGTCATGCCGCCTAAGGCCTATGGGCAAAGCACCGAGCAAAGCGCAGAGGCCTTGACCACTGCATCCGTTCAGGCGCGACCAGGACGAAGCGATGAACTTCGCAAACGCTCGGAACGTCGCACCGATGACCCGTTTGATGTCCCACCCGGTGAAGCGCCCAAGCCATTGAAGCCTGACGAAACAGAGCCAGACAAGCTATCAGCACCGAAGTAAATCGAGCCTTTCCATGAACCATTTTGAATATATCAATGGCGTCCTGCACGCCGAACAAGTCGCGTTGCCAGATATTGCGGATGCCGTGGGCACACCCGTTTATGTTTATTCACGCGCCACACTTGAACGCCATGCACAGGTGTTTCGAGACGCACTTTCTGCTCTCGACAACCCGCACCTCGCATTTGCAGTCAAGGCAAATCCCAATCTGGCGGTTTTGAAGGTCCTGGCCAAACAGGGCTACGGTGCCGATGTCGTTTCGGCGGGCGAAATGGACCGCGCGCTTGCAGCTGGCATGGCAGCGCAGGACATCGTGTTTTCAGGCGTTGGCAAGACTGCAGACGAGATCGTCCGCGCACTTCGAACGGGAGTTGGGCAGTTCAACATCGAATCCGAAGAAGAAGGGCGCGAAATTGCTGCGCTTGCTGAAAACAACGGAAAGTGCGCAAATGCAGTGTTGCGGATCAATCCCGATGTAGATGCCGGCACGCATGGCAAGATCTCGACCGGCAAGGCAGATAACAAGTTTGGCGTGGGAATACACAAGGCGCCGGCGATATATGCTCGCTTGTGCGCTTTGCCAGGCCTAAACATGCGCGGTGTCGCATTGCATATCGGTAGCCAACTGACGAGCCTCGACCCGCTCGAGACCGCATTCAAGAAGGTTGGCACACTGGTGCAAGAATTGCGCGATGCCGGACACTCGATCACTCATGTCGATTTGGGAGGCGGACTGGGTGTACGGTACCGTACAGAAGACAATCCACCAGAACCTTCTGAATATGGCGCAATGGTCGCTCGCATCACAAGGGATTGGGGTGTTCGATTGATGTTTGAGCCCGGCCGCGTGATCGCCGGAAATGCAGGTGTCCTGCTTACCCGTGTCATCCGGGTCAAGCCAGGCTCGGGTAATCTGCCTTTTGTAATCGTTGATGCTGCCATGAATGACCTTGCCCGGCCAGCGCTTTATGATGCCTGGCATGATTTCGAAGCAGTCACGCCCAACGGCCAAAGGACGGCAGCCAACATTGTCGGTCCGGTATGCGAAACCGGTGATACCTTTGCTATGGGTCGGGAAATTGACCACGTAGCGGCAAATGACCTGGCGGTTTTTCGAACTGCCGGTGCCTATGGCGCAACGATGGCCAGCACCTACAACAGTCGTGGCCTGGTACCCGAGGTTCTTGTCGACGGCGACAAATTTGCAGTCGTCGCGGAACGAATTTCGCCGGAGACGATTCTGGCTGCTGAACATGTCCCGGACTGGCTGAAATAAGGCGAATAATATTGAACCAATTACCGATTTTCCTGAATCTGAAGGGCCGCAAAGTCATTCTGGTTGGAGAAGGCGATGCTGCTGATGCAAAGCGTCGACTGATCGAGCGCGCTGGTGGAATTTGCGTCGATGCAGGCGACCGTGCCGCGATCCTTGCATTTGTCGCGATTGACGATGAAAACGATGCCACGTCTGCAGCCGATGCGCTCAAGGCGCGCGGACTTCTGGTAAATGTTGTTGACCGGCCAGAACATTGCGACTTCACGACGCCAGCAATTGTCGACCGCACGCCTGTCTTGGTTGCGGTTGGGACAGGAGGTGCTTCGGCCGGGATGGCCAAGGCCATCCGACAGCGAATTGAGACATTGTTGCCCGACGGCCTCGGTAAATTGGCGAGCGGAGTTGCCAGGGCACGTGATGCAATCCGTATCCGCTGGCCTGATGCGGCAGACCGCCGGCGCGCGCTCGATGCAGCATTTATAAGCAAGGGTCCTCTCGATCCATTCGTCCACCAGGATGCCAGCGCCGTGGGTCACTGGCTTGAAACTGCGGCGAGCCCGCCCTCGAGCAGATTGGTGGAGGTTCCGCTGTTATCAGACAACCCCGACGATCTCACACTTCTGACGGCCAGGTTGCTCGGGGAAGCCGACAGGATATTCCATGATTCAGCAGTTCCGCCTGCAATTCTGAACCGTGCTCGCGCCGATGCCGTCCGGCAGGCTGGCGCGCCACCATCGCCTACACCCGAAGGGCTGACACTTTACCTGCGGTTGCCGTCAGCGCAAGGATAGGGCATGACATGGCCGAACCTGAAACAGGATAACGTCCTTGCCCAAATTTCCTCCCAAATTCCTGATGTTCGGCTGCGGCAACATGGGTGGCGCGATGCTGCGTGGATGGATTTCCGGCGGCGTTTCTCCCAGCGAACTTGCCGTTGTTGATCCGCGCGCAGAGAGCCTGCCACCAGGCATCAATGTCTTTCGGTCGGCAGGCGAGCTCGATACCAAGTTCGATACCGTGTTTCTCGGTATCAAGCCCCAGATGCTGCCCGACCTTGCAGACCAGATAGCTGGCCTGCTGGCCACAGATGCAATGCTTGTATCGATCCTGGCAGGCACCCAAACATCGACACTTTCTGCCTATTTTCCAGGTACGAGGATTGTGCGGCTCATGCCCAATCTTTCAGCAGCAATCGGCAAGTCACCCATGGGGCTCTTTTCGCGCGCGCTTGACGCTGAGGGCCGGCAAAGTGTCGAGAAATTCCTGGCCCCGCTTGGTACACATGTCTGGCTCAACGACGAAGCGGACATGAATGCTGTAACCGCACTTGCCGGATCGGGTCCAGCATTTGTATACCGCTTCATAGACGCGTTGACGCAAGGTGGAATGGCACTGGGACTCGACGCAAATATATCGCAAAAGCTGGCGGTATCGATGGTCGAGGGCGCAGCGATCCTCGCAGCAAATGCCAATGAAGACCCAGCCCAGCTTGCTCAACGCGTGACAAGCGCGGGTGGAACCACGGCTGCAGGACTCGAGATACTGGATGCAGATCAGGCTTTGGTCGACTTGGTTGCAGCGACATTGCGAGCGGCAAGTGATCGGGGTGCAGCACTCGCTAAGGAAACGGAAAAAAGCGGATGATGAAGCTAAAGCTCATGATTTCTGTGGCAATAATTGCAACATCGGCGCCGTGCTTTGCGTCGATCGCAACACCTCCCACAACTGAAGTGGCAAGAGCCAATCTCGCATCAAAAGGGCCGATTGAACAATTTAGCCTTTTCGAGCTCGCCGATGGAATCGATGACGGCGCGATAAATAGCGAGGCAATTGTCTCGGCCTATCTCGATCGAATTGCAGCTGTCGATGATTCCGGGCCAATGCTCAATGCGGTAATTGCGATATTCCCGGATGCACTTGAGCAGGCACGTGCAATGGATGCTGAACTCAGGGCCGGAAAATATCGTGGGCCTTTGCACGGACTGCCGGTGCTGGTGAAGGACAATATCGAGGTTGCCGGCCCGGTTGCGACCACCGCCGGGTCGCTGGCACTTGCAGGCAACATCACAAACCGGGATGCTCCTCTGGTTGCACGCTTGCGCGCGGCAGGCGCAGTCATCCTGGGCAAGACCAACCTGTCTGAATGGGCCAATATCAGGTCCCAGAATTCGACCAGTGGATGGAGCGCAGTCGGCGGCTTGACCCGCAATCCGCACGCACTCGATCGCAATGCCTGCGGATCATCAAGCGGTAGTGGTGCGGCGATCGCCGCAGGACTCGCAGCTGGTGCCATCGGTACAGAAACCGATGGGTCGATAACTTGCCCTGCGGGCGTCAACGGCATTGTCGGGTTCAAGCCAACGCTGGGATTGATCTCGCGACGTTTTATCGTACCAATCAGTCACAGTCAGGACACTGCCGGACCGATGACACGTGCCGTTCGCGACACCGCTATCATGCTGACTGCCCTGGCCGGCACCGATCCCGAGGACAGTGCTACAGCCCAAGCCGACAAATGGCGTGGCGATTATAGCAGTGGCCTGGACGTGGGAGCCCTCAAGGCCATGCGCGTCGGCGTGATA
>JBATDO010000294.1:0-3437 GCA_049663505.1 Sphingorhabdus sp. | reverse complement strand
ATCTGATGCTCTATCCTGCTGAGCTATGGGTGCGCCGATCGCTCCATAGCTGCGTCACATTAAACGGTCAATTTTTAGCCTCGGGTGGAATTACCGGAAACGGCAGCGGTGCAATAGATATTCCTTCTTCTGCCAATGCGGTTGCTTCGTCCGGGCTCGTTTCGCCGTGAACCATTCGCTCACTTTCCTCGCCATAGTGTATGGCACGCGCAACCTCAGCAAATTCACGTCCGACCCACTGCGAGCCTTTCAGCAGTTCGGTCTGTGCAACGGCGAGTTTCTCCATCATTTCCACCATCGCCGGAGGCAATATTTGAGTATTTGTTACCTCCCCTCCTGCAACTTCGACTGGAGCAATAGATTGGGTCGGACGGCTGGAGACCTGATTACCTTTGCGCGCAACATTTGGAACCGACAGCACTTTTGTGACCGAAATGTCCTGACAAATAGGACAAATCAACAAACCCTTGGTGCACTGGTTGTCAAAGTCAGTTGAAGAGACGAACCAGCCCTCAAATTTATGTCCAACGCTGCAACTGAGATCAAACGCAATCATTAAACACCGCTCACTGCCAATAGGGCATTGAGTTTACCGCCATGTTCCAATTCTCGCAAATCATCGCTGCCACCAACAGCCACACCATTGATAAAGATCTGTGGCACGGTCCGTGCGCCAGGAGCACGATTAAGCATTTCCTCGCGCCGCGTTCCTCCTGCACTTATGTCGTATTCGAGATAGGCAACGCCCTTGCTATCCAACAGGGCCTTGGCTCTAACGCAATAAGGGCACGCAAACTTGGTGTAGATTTCTACCTTAGCTGTCATGTCTTCCGAGATGGTGCCGGCGGGCGCGCAAGTCAAGCTCTGTGCAAAGCGTGACCGATACCTGGCCACTCAACGTCGGAAATGAATATTGCCCGATGACGCAAGCGAGGCGATTGCGCCGAACAACTCAGAATTATTTTTCTTCGTGCAAAATGGAGATAATAACAGGACATTGGTGACACGTCAGACTTGAATGCGCACTGCTGCATCTGCAAAGGGGAAGCATGAATTCAGCCGGCCAACCACCCGAAATATTTGATCGCCATCGTCGACGCGCCTTTCAGGAGCGAGCAAGCGTTCGCAACGGCGATGCATTCTTGTGGTCCCTTATTGCTGAAGAACTAGCCGACCGCCTGTCATTGGTCGTCCGGGATTTCCAATCTGTCCTGATCATCGGACCGATAGCGATGTTTCAAAACGTCATCCTTGGCCCGCGCGACTGCCGGGTCACCAGCGCCCTGTTGGGCAAACCCAAAACGGAAGTTCCGGGATGCTACTTCATGGAAGAAGACCACATTCCATTCGATCCATCCAGTTTCGACTTGGTGGTGTCAGCCGGGACCCTGGATAGTGTCAATGATTTGCCCGGGGCGCTGGTCCAGATCAGACGCATTTTGAAACCTGATGGACTTTTCCTTGGCCACATGTTTGGGGCCGGAACTTTAGCTGGTTTAAAGTCTATGCTGCTGGCAGCAGAAGGCGACAGGGCTTCCTCACATATACACCCCCAGATAGATTTACGAAATGCGGCTGACCTTCTGACGCGCGCTGGATTCGCGTTGCCTGTCGCCGATCAGGACATGCTAAAGGTGCACTACGCCAATTGGCGTACAATTGTCGGCGACATCCGAGATGCCGGATTGGGCAATGCCCTTGTCGGACCGCGCCAATTCCTGGGTAAAGCCATTTTGGCGCGCATCGACCAGCAATGGGAAACAAGATTGGGAACTGCCGCCAAGGCAAGCGAGAGCTTTGTTCACCTTTACATGAGCGGCTGGGCTCCGTCGCCAGACCAGCCAAAACCGGCAAAAAAGGGTAGCGGCAACAT
Source organism: Sphingorhabdus sp. (assembly GCA_049663505.1). Classification (GTDB taxonomy): domain Bacteria; phylum Pseudomonadota; class Alphaproteobacteria; order Sphingomonadales; family Sphingomonadaceae; genus Sphingorhabdus_B. The sequence continues at coordinate 1,564 of JBATDO010000294.1, read as the reverse complement.
TTCGCTGGCCGCTATTCTCCCGCCTCCTGCTAAACTGCCAGAAAATCGTTCATGAATTTGACCAGCGGGATATCGGCCGGTGGCATTGGCAATGAATTCATGTCGCGAGGTTTAACCCAGAGAATTTCGGGGGCATGTAACGGCATGGGATCGCCCTTCCATTCAACACAGTGATAAAGCAGTAAGACCAGATTCATACCGTCCAACGGCTCGCTGGCGAATGTCATTGGGACAAGATGATTGGGCATGACAGCTATGCCCAGTTCTTCATGTAATTCCCGCACCAGTGCAAATTCGGGTGATTCGCCTCTATCGACCTTGCCTCCAGGGAACTCCCAAAGACCTGCCATTGATCGGCCTTCAGGCCGTCTTTGCAACAATATTTCACCAGCTTGGTTGGTTAATGCCGCAGCAACCACAAGCAGCATTGTCGGATTCTTTTCCATTTTCTCATCCGCTGAAAAGGTTTTGTTAACGCTTGTGTGGGAATTTGATGGGGCTCGCAACCAAGTAATGAAATGGGACCAGATATGTTGGAACTAATTCGGCGCATCAAACGATGTGAACAAGGTGCGACGGCAGTGGAGTATGGTTTAATAGTGTCATTGATCGTGATCGCAATGATTACAGCTCTGACAAATACCGCGGATTCGACAACGAATATGTGGAATAATACATCCAACAGAATTGTTGCTGCAACTAACTGAGCCGCATTAACTAGTTGGTAGTATTTTATGATTATTAGACCAAAGTCGAATATTTTAGTTGAAAGATATTCGCTCGGGTGAATTGAACAAGCAACAGGAGACCTAAAATGAAAGTTATCAAGAAAATCTTCAAGAACGAAGACGGCGCGACTGCAATTGAGTATGGCTTGATCGCAGCTTTGATCGCAGTTGCTGCAATTACTGCAATGACAAGCCTTGGTACAAATCTGACCACGACCTTCAACAAGGTCAGCAACAGCCTCGACTAATAGTCAAGCTGTTCAGATATTCATTATCTGATTAATGAAAGGGCGGCGATGCAAATCACCGCCCTTTTTATTTGCGCGCCTGCTTTGCAAAAGCCCGCACGTTAGTAGGTGACTATCTTGACCTTCTGACCAGAGACAAGCGCGCTATTGGCCGAAATCCCATTCAGAGCCAGAAACCGCTCTTTTTGAAGAGACTCATATGCCATTTTGGCAACCATGGTCGCCACTGTGTCGCCCTTGCCTACAGTCAGCGTGCGGAGTTTTCTCGGCTTGATCGATGCCGCCTGAGCATTGCTTAGCCGCGTCATCGAGTTGAGCATGGCGCCAAAGGGGCTCGCTCCGGGCGCCGAGATCGTGATAAAATGATATCCAACGTTTCCGCCCCATTCATAAGCGAATACGGTCAATTCTCGCGCTCCCTGCTGCGTGTTGACCGTGGCGGTTGTATAAAATGCAGGTATGCCATTGACGGTTGTTTCGCGCACGGTTCCCACTGGAATGGTTTGACCTTGGCCTGAAATCGATTTGAACGCTGCAGCGACATAAGCTTGCCGGTCTCCCGAGAAGGCGCCTTGAGTAAAGATGGCC
>JBATDO010000293.1:0-3760 GCA_049663505.1 Sphingorhabdus sp. | reverse complement strand
ATTCGGACTGGCGCGGGTGCTTGCGCACTTCCTCTTCTCCCTGTTCCTCGACTGCCTGTGCAGTGGCCGCTGCATCAGCTGCCTTTTGTTGGAGCACTTCGAATGCAGATTGGCGATCAACCTCATTGTCATATTTGCCGTCAAATGGTGAAACAGACTGGATGATTGCGCGTTCCTTTGCATCGAGCGTGCCAACGCGTGAACGTGGCGGCTTGACCAGCGTACGCTGTACGATGGAAGGCGCGCCGTCGGCCATCAACGTCGACACGAGTGCTTCACCCACCTTGAGCTCGGTGATCGCATGCGCGACATCGAGATCCGGGTTGATCCGGAATGTTTCGGCTGCCGCCTTGATTGCCCTTTGGTCACGCGGCGTGAATGCACGCAGGGCATGCTGCACGCGGTTACCCAATTGGCCAGCGACCTTTTCGGGAATATCGATCGGGTTCTGGGTGATGAAATAGACCCCCACGCCCTTGGAGCGTATGAGCCTCACGACCTGCTCGACCTTGTCCATGAGGGCATCAGGGGCTTCGTCGAACAGCAGATGTGCCTCGTCAAAGAAAAACACGAGCTTTGGCTTGTCGGGATCACCGACCTCTGGAAGTGCCTCGAACAACTCGCTGAGCAGCCACAAGAGGAATGTCGCATAGAGCTTGGGGCTTGCCATGAGCTTGTCGGCGGCCAGAATGTTCACATGGCCCCGACCTTTTTCATCGACATTGAGAAAATCGGTGATTTCAAGCGCGGGCTCGCCGAAGAACCGCGCTCCGCCCTGGCCTTCAAGCGTCAATAACTGGCGCTGAATCGATCCGACCGAGGCCTTGGTGACGTTGCCATATTTTGTGCCGATCAGTGCTGCGTTCTCGGCGCACCAGATGAGCATCGCTTGCAAGTCTGCTAGGTTGAGAAGGAGCATTCCTTCGTCATCGGCAATACGAAAGGCAATGTTGAGCACGCCTTCTTGCGTTTCATTGAGATCGAGAATTCGCGACAACAGCAGCGGGCCCATCTCCGAGACGGTCGTCCGGATCGGATGCCCTTTTTCACCATAGAGATCCCAGAAGACCACGGGATTGTCTGCGTAGGCAAAATCGTCATAGCCGATTTCGGCGGCGCGCGCGGTGAAAATATCGTGCATTTTGGAGGTCGGGGATCCGGCCATCGCGAGCCCCGCCAGGTCGCCTTTCACGTCTGACACGAACACCGGGACCCCCAATGCTGAAAAACTGTCGACCAGGCCCTGCAGTGTCACGGTCTTGCCGGTGCCAGTAGCACCTGCAATGAGCCCGTGGCGATTGGCCCTGCGCAAGTTCAGATATTGGGGTTCGTTACCACCTCTCCCGATGAAAATGCCGTTTTCATTGTCCATTTGTTCTTCCCCGACGCTCAAAAAATATTCGATTTGCACGACAACATTGGACGGCGTCTCAGGTCAAGTAAATCCTGCAACCTCGTTGCGCGCCGGGGCCCCGGCAGCGCAGGTCTTTTCGTCGCTGATAGCGAATCAACTCACCGCAAAGTGTCAGAATAGCTGTTCCCTTGGCCCCACTAGCCGTCTATCTCATTTTACATGGGTTTTCGAATTTTGGGGCGGAGTTGTCCGCGCGTTATATATGCACGCCAGATATGGGCAGCCGCGCTTGCCTCGTCAGTGCTTGTTGCTTGTGTCCCCTCCGAGGCGCCGAGGACTGTCTCAAAGCCAGCGGCGCCTGCTCCTCGACCGGCAGAACGGCCCGCCTTGCCGCCAAGACCCGTCGCTGCAGAGCGACCTGTCGTGGACCGCCACCCGCCTGCTGGTCTGGAAAATCTGATCGATGATCAATGGCGCTTGTTTCCCGGCAAGACGGGTGTTGCGATCATGCGGATCGACGGCGGATGGGTGACAGGGCAACGATTGCGCGACATGTTTCCCCAGCAGAGCGTTTCAAAGACATGGGTGGCAATGACTGTCCTTGATCTTGTCGATCAAGGAAAGCTCAGTCTTGACCAGAAAGTACGAATCACGCGTGACGACCTGGCCGTGTTCCACCAGCCGATCCGCGACCGTGTCCTTGCCAATGGCGTAATCGAAGAAAGCGTACTCAGCCTGCTCGAGCAGGCAATCATGGGAAGCGACAATACCGCCAATGATTCCCTGCTTCGAACTGCAGGTGGCCCGCAGGCCGTTCGCGATTTTCTCGGGCGCAAGAACCTGGGCGCAATTCGCTTTGGACCGGGCGAACGGGCAATGCAGAGCAAAATAGCCGGTCTCGAATGGCAGCAGGATTATTCTGTAGGCCGGCGCTTTTATTCCGCGCGCGATGCCGTACCGCTCCAGCGGCGGAAAATGGCGTTGGACGAGTATCTTGCAAACCCGGTCGATGGCGCAAGTCCGGAGGCCATTGTCAAGGCGCTTGCGCGTCTGGCAAAAGGCGAGCTTCTGTCGGCAGGCTCAACTCGCTTGATGCTTGATATCATGTCGCGGACCAGTAGCGGTCCCAACCGCCTCAAGGCGGGCGTGCCAGCGGGGTGGCGGTTCCTCCACAAGACCGGTACAGGACAGGTCCTCAGCCCGGTTTCAACTGGGTATAACGATATCGGGATCATGACCGCACCGGATGGTACGCGCTATGCGATTGCCGTGATGATGGGCAGCACCACCGCGTCCATTCCAGACCGGATGGCGTTCATGCAATTTGTATCACGCACGGTTGCAACCTATCACCAGCGATAGGGCGGACTTATTTCGTTTCAGTGCTGCCGCCATCGACATCTTTTGCTTCTGCGTCGAGCTTTGCCGCTGCTTCATCGAGCGCTGCTGCATCTTCGGCGCTGACACCGCCAGATCCGGATTGGGCTGATCCGTCACCACAGGCCGTGAGCGCCAGGAGCCAAAACAATATCAGGAAAGGGATGTCACGCATTGGCAGCTTTTAGCTTGAAAGAGGGCAAAGAAAAAGGCCGCCCTGCAAGCAGGACGGCCAAATTTCGATTAGCTAAACGCTAAAGCGCGAATTACTTCGCAGCTTCTTTCGCAGCGTCGGCCATTTCGCCAGCCTTGTCAGCAGCTTCACCGGCCTTTGCAGTTGCGTCAGTTGCAGTTGCAGCAGCGTCAGTAGCAGTTGCAGCAGCGTCAGTTGCAGTTGCAGCAGCGTCAGTTGCAACTTCAGCGCCTTCTACAGCAGCGTCAGCAGTTGCTTCGGTTGCTTCAGCAGTTGCTTCTGTTGCTTCTGTTGTTGCTTCTTCAGCGCCTGAGCATGCAGCCAGACCGAGCGAAGCGGCGAGTACGAGTGATACAGCAATTTTCTTCATTTGGGAAACCCCCTAGCAAAACTTATAAAAAACCTGACAGGCACACCACACGAATGCACTTGTACCTGCGGATTGTCCCTCTAGCTTCTTCATAAATGCATGGCAATCAGCTTTTTGCGGGCCATGCGATGATTGCACCTATATTTGGGTTAAACTCTACCTTAAAGGTAGAAAACACGGCCAATTTGAGCCAATTGACAACATATAAAGATTTCTTTATATCCTTTGAGGATGATCAATTTGCTCAACATAATGCGCGCACTTGCCGATCCTACCCGGCTGCGAATCGTGTTTTTGATCTATCGGCTCGAGCTTTCGGTGGGTGAATTGGTCCAAATTCTTGCACAAAGCCAGCCACGTGTATCACGTCATATAAGGATATTGGACGAGGCGGGAATTTTGGAACGCCGCAAGGAAGGTAGCTGGGTTTTTCTGCGCCCGGGTCCGGTGCTGACCGATGGGAGGC
>JBATDO010000292.1:0-3081 GCA_049663505.1 Sphingorhabdus sp. | reverse complement strand
TACCACGACCGCGTAAACTCCGAGCAGTCCCGAATAGGCAAAAACCATGACCCCCAGCACAAATTCGAGCAGCGGCAAGTCACTATATTGCTGCCAATAGAAACACAGGATGGACATCGCGAACAATGCAAAGGCGAGAACAAGCATCGCTGCCCGTCCGGCATTGACATAATGATGTGAACCGACAGCAACCCCCCGGCGTTCTCGCCAGGGGCGATAAAAGTCGTTCACAACGACCGCTGACATCGAGATCAATCCCGAATTGATGGCCGCTGCAGCGATCACTCCCACGGTAACCAGGCCGCGCAAGCCAGGCGGGATTTCTGACAGGATGAACGACATGAATATCGTGATCTTTTCTCCCTCGAAAGTGCGGGCCACAGTGGCGCTTGCACCCATCAGATCGGGCCGATCATAGAAAATGTGAAGAAGTGATCCGATCGCCATGAATAATGCTACCACGGGTATGGCAACCCACATGCTTGCATATAATGCGCGCTTGCCGGAACTTGCATTCTCGCACGCGAGAAATCGCTGCGTCGTGTCCTGGTCGAGACCCGCATTGCCGACATTCAAAAGCACCAGTCCAGTCAAGATTGCCCAAATGGTAAAAGGCTTTGAAAAGTCGAGTGACCAGTCAAATAGCCGCATCTTGTCGACGCCGCCGGGAGCATTCTGCAGGGCTTGCCAGATCTCGCCTGCAGGTGCCGGGATCTTGATCCACAAGAAGGCCATCACGAGAACCGCCCCGCCCAGGTAAAGCACGACCTGTACAAGATCGCTCCAGATGACGGCATTGAGCCCTCCATATAGCGTGAAGACAATGCCGAAAACGACAAGGACTGCCGAAGCGATAAGGATATGGGGTGGAGTAACGTCGAGAAAGATGATCATCGAGACAGCAATGGCTGCAAGGTAGAGCCGCGCGCCGCTCGCCAGTATCCTGCCGACGAGGTACATGCCAGCTGCTGCTCGCCGGGCGGTAGCGTCAAAGCGTGCCTCCAGTAGCTCGTAAACCGTTGTTGCACCGATCGCGTAAAAGCGTGGGATCAGGAAGCGTGCAACAATGAATGCGGCAATGATCGCAGCAAAGTTGCTGGTGAGGTAACTATAGTCGCCGCGATAGCTGTTGTCTGGTGCGCCCAGAAAGGTCGCTGCTGACTGCATGGTCGAGAGCACTGAGACAGCCACCAACCAGACCGGTGCATGATGGCTTGCGAGAAAATAGTCATCAGCCGTCTTGGTTCGCCGCGATGCCTGGTAGCCGGCCATTGCCAGCAATCCGACATAGGCTAACAATATGACCCAGTCATAGATGGTGAATGCCAATGGCATGGATGCCCCCCCGTTTGCCGCTTGCACTAACCGATGACAGCGCGCTGGGCAAACCGTGTTCAGCTATCCAGTGACGATTGCACGAGCCCTCATGCCTTGAACTCTCCGATGATATCGCGATTGCCAGCCGGATATGCCGGGACTATCTTCCTGGCCAACGGCCATTTCTGGTCGTGATGGATCGCCGCCCGTTCACACAGAAATGCGTCCAATGCTTGACTCTCGTCGTGTTCCTGCTAGTTGCAGCCTCGTTCGGTGAGGCGACGGCCTCTCCGGACAACCGTCCGAGACAGTTGGTGGTGGGAATTTGCCCATCTTAATGTCCAGCCTAGACGGGGATAGAGATTTCAGGTTGGCATTCATTGCCACCTTCGCCAACGCTCCCGGCCTTCGCGTCGCTCGAGTAGACGGCATGAAACTTCCCCACGGACTGAAGTCGCGGATCGCCTGTTCGGGCGGTTCGTATCGTCGTGTTGGGTTTGGCGGGTACGCCTTTCTGACCCAAATAAGGAGTAATGCATGAACCGTTCTGAAAAGACCGATGCGGTTGCAGCGCTGCACGCAAATTTCAACGAGTCGGCTGTTGTCGTCGTCACCCGGAATCTCGGGCTGACGGTTGCGCAATCAACTGACCTGCGTTTGAAAATGCGTGATGCGGGTGCAAGCTACAAAGTCGCGAAGAACAGCCTTGCCAAAATTGCCCTCAAGGACACGCAATATGTCGGACTCAGCGATCTGCTGACCGGTCCTGTTGCGCTCGCCACATCAGGCGACCCGGTTGCAGCCGCTAAGATTGCAGTCGAGTTCGCAAAAACCAATGACAAGTTAGAAATTGTCGGCGGCGCGATGGGTGACACTATCCTGGATGTCGATGGCGTCAAGGCTTTGGCTTCTTTGCCGTCGCTCGACGAACTGCGCGCCAGGATTATCGGGCTTGTACAAGCACCGGCAACCAAGATCGCTCAGGTTGTCACGGCACCGGCAGGCAAGCTGGCTCGCGTCTTTGGGGCTTACGCCACCAAGGAAGCCGCATAAATTTATCGTTTAACCGGCGGCGCCTTTTGTGGGCGGGCCCTCAATATATGAAGAAAATGGAGCGTTTTTAACATGGCTGATATTGCTAAATTGGTAGAAGACCTTTCGAAGCTGACTGTTCTTGAAGCAGCTGACCTTGCTAAGGCATTGGAAGAAGCATGGGGCGTTTCGGCTGCTGCTGCTGTTGCTGTTGCAGGACCTGCAGCCGCTGCTGCACCTGCTGTTGAAGAGCAGACCGAATTTGATGTTATCCTCACCGGCGACGGCGGCAACAAGATTGCAGTCATCAAGGAAGTCCGTGCGATCACTGCACTTGGTCTGACCGAAGCAAAGGCTCTTGTCGAGTCCGCGCCAAAGGCGATCAAGGAAGGCATCAACAAGGCAGAAGCCGAAGAAATCAAGGCGAAGATCCTTGCGGCTGGCGGCACTGTCGAACTCAAGTAATCGTCTTTCCCGTTACGGGACAGAGAATGCAAATGGGCGGCCTGGTGACAGGCCGTCCATTTCTTTTTCACAAGAAGTCATTCTTGTCCGATCAGTGCACAACTTCCCCGTCACGGACTGCATCACTGTCATCAGATCGCGCCGGGTTGCGCAGACGCCCCACAAAACTAGCATTCCTGGCAAATAGCGGGTCGACAATGGGCTGTTCGATTTCTGCCCTTGGTGCAAAGAGGGGGTCGGTAATCGGCGGAAGCACAGTGGCCCGGT
>JBATDO010000291.1:0-8336 GCA_049663505.1 Sphingorhabdus sp. | reverse complement strand
GACGAACCTTCGCTGAATGCGTTGCCCGACTTGGCGTCGTCGCAATGGGGCGCTTCCCATATGTGAGTGCGGGGACAGATCGCATGCGACCTGCCCCCGACCCATTCCGACAAGTTGCGACCCTATTCAGGACTCGTCGAAAATCTCGATCCGTTTGACCTGGTTTGCACCGATCACGGTTATCCCCCTGATACCCGTGATCCCGGTTAACGGAACGGAACGCTCGAAGTCGAGCGAAACTTCACCCAAATCGGTGTCATTTGCCGCACTGGCCACGGCAATGGCAGCCACTTCGATGCCCCAGTAATCAGGGCGTACTTGGTAAACACGGGGGGCCAATTTGGCTTCGAAACCTATCCCTGGGAGAATGCCCCCAACCCAGAGATATAAACTGTCCTCAAACGGCAGTTTTCGCAATTCGGCTGTTTCAAAGTCAATGATCCGCCCATTTGGTGCGCTCGAAAGCGAACCGCTGGTGGAGCTGTTCATGTATATTCCTAAAAGCGCGAAATTATATTGCTCTGATGAATTTTTATAAAGCTCAAATGAGTAACTATATTTCTTCTATACACGAGTTTACCTGAGCGTAAAGTGAACGGGAAGGTAAAATAGTGTATTCCGTCATATCTTGCTGATTCACTTCTGGAATTTTATCGGCGCTGCTCAACCCCTTGGCTTTTCATCCCCCAAATGAAGCGCGGTCCATTCATTCTCGTGGTCTCAGGGCTAACGACTCATACGCCTTCATTTCAAGGTCTTCGATGCCAACAAAGCGTTCCCAGCGTTGCAATGGGGGCACGCCATGCGACAATTCGGCACTCTCACACGACTCCCCTCTTTATTTGCGAGGCGATTGGCTGTAATGGCGCAGAATTATAACTTCAGGAGTATCTACTATCGCAACCCCGCCGACCCGGCGCGCAATGACGCCACCTGTTAAAAGTGGACCGCGCTACAATAATCTAATCACTGCGGAAAAGGTCCGTGTCATCGATGATGATGGCGAAAACCTTGGGGTCCTATACACCCGCGAAGCGATAGCACAGGCCGCTGAAGTCGGTCTTGATCTGGTTGAAGTGTCTCCCAACGCTGATCCGCCGGTCTGTAAGTTCCTTGATATCGGCAAGTTTAAATACGAGGCCCAGAAAAAGGCCAATCTCGCCCGCAAGAGCCAAAAGACGCAAGAGATCAAGGAGATCAAGATGCGTCCAAACATTGATGACCATGATTACATGGTAAAGATGAAGAAGGTCGCGGAATTTATTGACGAGGGCGACAAGGTCAAGATCACGCTGCGTTTTCGCGGACGCGAGTTGGCACACCAACAGCTGGGAATGCAACTGTTGCAGCGCGTGCAAGCTGATACTGCAGAAACAGCGAAGATCGAAGCCCATCCGCGCATGGAGGGTCGTCAAATGCTCATGGTTTTGTCACCGAAATAAGTCGACAGGCTCTCACCAGAAAGCCTGTCGGAGCAATTCGAACCCGACAACCACCATGAGGACATTGATAAGCGTGTTGAACCTTGCCGCTGACACGCGTTTCACCATCCAGACTCCCAGCATCGTGCTGGCAATTGCCAAAGGTAGAAACAGCGCCGTCAACGTCATGTTGGCGGCGTTGAATTGTCCAAGAGCTGCATAAGCCGGGACCTTCACCCAGTTGATCACTGCAAAGAAGATCGAAGACGTTCCCACAAATACATGGTGCGGGAAACGTCGGGATAATGCCCAGATCTGGAATGGCGGGCCACCTGCATGCGCAACCTGGCTCGTGAAGCCTGCAAGAGCGCCCATTATCGTCCCCATCCAATCAGGCGCGGGACCCGTGACACTGAGCGGCCGGTTAAGGACTGGCAACAATCGGTAGGTGCCAAAGGCCAGCGCAATGAAACCAACCATCCCGCGAACTGCGTCGGGATTAACGGCAGCAGCAAGCAACCAGCCCAGTCCGATTCCAACCACGGCGCCTGGTAACATGATCCACAATGTCGTGCTGTCATAACTCTTGCGGAAAGCCCAGACACTTACCAGATCCTGTACCATCAATATGGGCAACAGCATGCCGGCTGCGGCCACTGGGTCCATGACAAGCGCCAATATTGGCATCGCTGCAGCACCCAGCCCTGCAAAACCTCCCTTGGCAAGCCCCACGAGCAAGATGGCAATCGCTGCGACAACGTAGAAAATGATGTCCGGTGGCAGGTTCAGTTCGCCTTTTTGCGCTTTTGTAGTGCCAAAATATAGATAACAGCGGCAGCTCCTGCAAATATGAACCACTGGATGGCATAGAGCAGGTGATTGTTTGGAATCTGTTCAGGAGAGGGCTTTGCTAACGGCTCGAGCCCTGCCACTGGCCTGGTTGCAACGAGACGGATCAACTGGGCCTTTTCCGGAGCGATGACGCCTTCGACCAGACCACCGGTCCAGTCAGGATGGACAGGGCGTTCAGACCAGCCAACTGCTACTGTGGCGCCAGGTCCTTCAGCACCGCCGGTCTGGCATGATGCCAGATGGGCGTAACCGGGTTTCCCGTCAGCACTCGTTCCTGAAACCGACCGCCAGCCAACGACCTTGATACATTGGAGAGCCGACATCCGGTAAAGCGGCAACTCTTCTGGGTTGGGAACCGATGGCCAGACCAAAGCGGGGAGCCCTTCAGCATCCGCATAACGCGCCAGCAACGCTTCCTTTTCACCCTTGCGCTGCAATTGCCAGAAGCCAAGCGCGAGCATCACGGCCACCGCAGACGTGACGAGAATGGTCGCGACGATTGGCCAGCCCTTCACTGCCGTCCCTCACCTGCTCTGTTTCGATGCTCAGAGGCAAGCAGCGCGCCTTTCGCTACCCTGAGCGAATAGACTGTCAGTGCAGCCGTAAGCGGCACCCAGATAAGCACATGGACCCAAAAGGGCGGACGAAAGGCAACATCAACCATGATGGCAAGTACAATGATCAGCGCACCGATCGCCAATGTAAGGAGAGCTGCAGGGCCATCGCCGACATTGAAGGTCGTGAAATCAAGTCCGCAATTGTCGCACTTGTCTGAAAACCGGGTTGGGCCTGCATAAAGTGTCTTGGCCCCACATTCAGGGCATAGACCAAGAAAGGCAGCCCTGATGATCCCGGGCTGCCCTTCATTTGGTTTTTCATTGTCCATGCCTGACACGCTTATGCGTGGACTGGCGCGCCCCAGCCGCCCCAGACGTAGATGACGATGAAGAGGAACAGCCAGACGACGTCGACGAAATGCCAATACCATGCTGCTGCCTCGAAACCGAAATGCTGCTGGGGTGTGAAATGACCCTTGTAGGTGCGAACCAGGCATACGATCAGGAAGATCGTACCGACGATCACGTGGAAACCATGGAAACCTGTCGCCATGAAGAAGGCAGAGCCGTAGTTCAGTCCACCAAAGGAAAACGGCGCTTCTGCGTATTCGACTGCCTGTAGCGTCGTGAACAGGATGCCCAGGATGATCGTGAGCCATAGTCCCCTCTTCAATCCTTCACGGTCGCCGTGAATGAGGGAGTGGTGGGCCCAGGTCACGGTTGTCCCCGAGCATAGAAGGATGAGGGTATTGAGCAAAGGAAGCTTCATCGCATCAAGGACTTCGAGCCCCTTTGGCGGCCATACATCAAGACCAGCTGCGCCTTCCTGCCCAATCAGGTTGCTCACGGTGATCTGGTGTGTCGCTGCGTCCTTGATTAACTCAAGTGGCGCTGGAAACAGCGAGTAATCAAACCATGCCCAGAACCAGCCGACAAAGAACATGACTTCAGAAGCAATGAAAAGGATCATCCCGTAACGCAAATGAAGTTGCACGACCGGCGTGTGGTCACCTGCATGGGCCTCGTTGATTACGTCCGACCACCAGGTGAAGAAGGTATATAATACTCCGATCACTCCCAGACCGAATACCAGGCTTCCATAACCCCCGAAAAATTCAGGCTGGAACATCATCACCATGCCGAAAAACATGGTAAGCGCCGAGAAGGAACCCAGCAACGGAGTGATGCTGGGCGGCAGGATGTGGTAATCGTGGTTCTTGGCACCGGCCATGGCTAATTCCCTGTATTCTTAACGCGGTTTTCTGGCTCTTAGCTTCCCTTTTCCGTCGGGTCCACCGTCTTTGGCTTTTCCACGGGATAGAAAGTATAGCTAAGCGTGATTTCTTCTATATCCTTCGTGTCGGGATCCGACATGATCTTGGGATCGACATAATATAACACCGGCATCCGGACTTGTTCACCCGGCTTCAGGGTCTGCTCCGTGAAGCAGAAACACTGGATCTTGTTAAAATATTTCCCTGCCAATTCGGGCGTGACGTTAAACGTTGCAGTTCCTGTCACACTTTCGCCCGACAGATTTTTCGCGATGAATATCGACATGTCCTTTGCACCGATACTGACTGTATCGGTCGGACGTTCAGGTTTGAATTCCCACGGCAGATCGCCGCGGTGATTGGCATCAAAACGAACCGTTATCTGCTTTTGGCTCGCAACCACGGTCGCCGCCTGGGCAGCATCAACGCGCATCGTCGTACCGCCAAAGCCCGTCACCTGGCAAAAAATTCGGTACAATGGGACGGCTGCAAAGCCGACGCCGACCATCGAGACCGCCAATGCGCCGGCCAGAAGAGCTGTCCTTGCATTCGAACGCTTCATCAGCCCCAAACCCCGATCTTGGCAACGGTGATCAGAAAGAACAAGATGCATAGCCCGACAAGAACGACACCCATTACCCGGGAGCGTGCGGCCTGCCTTTTACGAATGAGCCGGGTTTCTTCGGCTGTGAAGACATGATCATCGGGGGCATTCATGACAAGAGCATCCGATCGGCTGCAAACAGCGCAAAAAGTATAAAAAGGTAAATGATCGAAAAGGCAAAAAGCCGCTTTTCAGGCTTCATTCCGGATGCTTCGACCGCGGGATTGCGCCACACGGCAAAAGCCAAGCCCACGAACAGGCCATTCAGCAAAAGGGCAACCGCACCATAGAGCCAACCAGACTCTCCCAGCGCAACAGGTGCAAGAGCTGCTGCGGCCATCGGAAAACTGTAGCCGAATATCTGGTTACGCGTGGTTTTTTGTCCCGACACGACCGGTAGCATTGGGACGCCTGCAGCTGCGTAATCCGACTTCATGAACAGGGCAAGCGACCAAAAATGGGGTGGAGTCCACAAAAAGATGATGGCGAACAACAAGAGCGGTACAAGCGTGACGTCTCCGGTTACTGCCGCCCAACCGATGACCGGGGGAAATGCACCCGCAGCGCCGCCAATGACAATATTTTGCGGGGTCCAGCGCTTCAACCAGACGGTGTAGACCACCGCGTAAAAGAAGATCGAAAAGGCGAGAATTCCGGCTGCAAGCCAGTTCACCGCTACGCCCATGATGCCGACCGAGAAAGCCGAAAGACCGATACCAAAATGCAGCGCCGCTTCCCGGTCCATCCTTCCGGCCGGCAAAGGCCGGTTTGAAGTGCGATGCATTTTAGCGTCGATATCTGACTCGTACCATTGATTGAGGGCTCCGGAGGCGCCCGCGCCTAGGGCGATGCAAAGTATCGCTGTGAACCCGATCACGGGATGAATATTTCCGGGAGCCGCCAACAGTCCGCACAATGCCGTAAAGACGACAAGCGACATGACTCGGGGCTTGGTCAAAGCCCAGAAATCTCGCCAGTCGGCGGGCAAAATGATTTCGCGTGTTACGGTCGTCATATGCGGTTCCAGTCCCGCGCCAACAGACACGGACATGAGCGGAACGCCGCCGGTTACTTGATAACCGGCAGCGTTTCGAACTGATGGAAAGGAGGAGGGCTGGACAATGTCCACTCTAGAGTTGTCGCGCCTTCACCCCAATAATTACCTTCTGCCTTGCGGCCAGCGACCAACGACCAGAAGACGTTGATGAAGAAGATGATCACCCCGACGCCCATGATCGCATAGCCGGTCGACGCGACGTTATTCCAATAGGCAAAGGCTTCCGGGTAGTCAGGGTAGCGACGCGGCATGCCCGAATTTCCAAGGAAGTGCATGGGGAAGAACAAAACATTCACACCGATGAAAAATACCCAGAAATGCAGGTGACCAAGGAATTCGTTCAAGTGACGTCCCGACATCTTGCCGAACCAGTAATAGAAACCGGCAAACAGCGAGAATACTGCACCCAGCGACAACACGTAATGGAAGTGAGCAACCACATAATAAGTGTCATGCAGGTTGTCGTCGAGCCCACCATTGGCAAGCACCACCCCTGTCACGCCACCGACGGTGAACATGAAAATGAAACCCATCGCCCAGACCATCGGGGTCTTGAAGCTGATCGAACCACCCCACATCGTGGCAATCCAGCTGAATATCTTGATGCCAGTTGGGACTGCGATCACCATCGTTGCTGCAGTGAAGTACATCTTCATGTCGACACTCATGCCCGTGGTGAACATGTGGTGCGCCCAGACGACAAAGCCGACTACACCAATGGCAACCATCGCATAGGCCATGCCAAGATAGCCAAAGACGGGCTTGCGGCTGAAGGTTGCAACGATCTGGCTCACAATACCGAAACCGGGCAAGATCATGATGTAAACTTCGGGGTGACCAAAGAACCAGAAAAGATGTTGGTAAAGAACCGGATCGCCACCAGCCGCCGCGTCGAAAAACGCGCCGCCAAAGTTACGATCGACCAACAGCATGGTGATTGCAGCAGCAAGCACCGGCAACGCCAGCAACAGCAGGAACGCTGTGACGAGGACCGACCATACGAAAAGCGGCATCTTGTGGATTGTCATTCCTGGCGCACGCATGTTGAAAATGGTCGTGATGAAGTTGATGGCACCCAGGATCGAGGCTGCGCCCGCCAGGTGAAGTGAAAAAATCGCCATGTCGACGGCAGGGCCGACCGATCCAGATGTAGAGAGCGGCGCATATACCGTCCATCCCGTACCTGCTCCCAGGCCAGTACCGCCAGGTACGAAGCTTGAGCCCAGCAGCATGATGAACGCAACAACGGTCAGCCAGAAAGAAATGTTGTTCATCCGTGGGAACGCCATGTCAGGGGCGCCGATCATCAGCGGCACAAACCAATTGCCGAAGCCACCAATGATTGCAGGCATGACCATGAAGAAGACCATTATGAGGCCGTGCGCGGTAATCAGCACATTCCACATGTGATAGGCCTCATCGAGCGAAGCCTCCTTGCCTGCCATCATCGACGCCCAGCCTTGCAGATACTGGATGCCCGGCGCTGCAAGCTCAAGGCGCATGAGGCCAGAAATTGCACCGCCGACTACGCCTGCAAAAATCGCGAAGATCAGATAAAGCGTTCCGATATCCTTGTGGTTGGTCGACATGAACCAACGGGCGAAGAATCCCGGCTTGTGATCCGCGTCATGATGGTCATGCGCGTGGAGGTCGGCACCTGTTGCAGCAATGGTTGTCATCGGCTTTGCTTTCTTAATTGGTTGCGGCTGCGGCAGGCGCAGCCTTGTCAGTGGTAACAGCAGCAACAGGGGCTGCGCCGGCTGCAGGAGCTGCGACTGCAGCTGCCTTGTCACCCGGCATTTGGCCGCCCTGTGCTTTTACCCACGCAGCGAATTTTTCCGGTGGCAATGCCTCGACCGCAATTGGCATAAAGCCATGTCGCGCACCGCAAAGCTCCGAGCATTGGCCAAAATAGACACCTGGCTTGGTAATCGTCAGTGATTTCTCGTTGAGACGACCGGGCACTGCATCGAGCTTGAACCAGAGCGATGGCACGGCAAATGCATGGATAACATCAGCAGCCGTCGTCTGAATACGAAGCGGAACGCCAGCAGGAACCACCATGCGATTGTCGACGGCAAGCTGGGCAGGACCATCATTGTCTGTCCGGAAACGCTCGCCCTTGGCAACGTCGCCTTCGTTCTTGAGCATGTTCGACACCACTTCGAAGCCGCCATGATCTGGATATGTATAGCCCCAATACCATTGGTAACCCGTGACCTTGATGGTTACAGCTTCCTTTGGCGCGGGCTTGAACTGCTTTGCGAGCAGGTCAAGCGAGGGGTACGCGACGCCAAGCAGGATGAGAACAGGAACGAGTGTCCAGACCACCTCGATGAATGTGTTGTGAGTGGTCTTGGACGGAACCGGGTTCGCCGCGCGGCGGAAACGGACAACGATCAACAGCAACAGTCCAAGCACGAAAAGCGAAATTATCGTGATGATGGGCAACAAAATCGCGTTGTTGATCCATTTCGCATAGCTGCCATTGTCGCTGAATTGTTCCTGGAAATCGACCTCGCGAGGCTTCGGCATCCCGATTCCTTCGACAGGCTTCATCGGTGTATACCC
>JBATDO010000290.1:0-13732 GCA_049663505.1 Sphingorhabdus sp. | reverse complement strand
ATCTGGTGCCATGTTTTGGGTACATCTGCGCTCCTTGCGCAGACATAAATGTAATGATTGCTTTTGGCAGTGCAGTAGGGTTGACTGTCAAGGCTGTCAGCGTGAACATCCTGTTTTCGGGCAAATCGATCATATTGTTCGCGATTGATGCTGGCTTGCGGGCGATATCGTGCGACCCGATGAACGCAATTTATTTGGGCATCTAGACTAAAGGGAACACGGACATGGCAAATGCAAATCTACTGGCAATCTTGGTTGCAGCTTGTGCTGGATTCTTGGTTGGCGGGCTTTGGTATGGTCCTCTGTTCGGAAAGTCATGGATGGCCGAAAATGGTTTTACCCAGGACGAGCTTCGCCGTGCTAGCATGTTGAAGATATATGGACTGACTTTTGCCTTCAGCATTTTGTCAGCGGTTTTCCTTGGTCACCTGCTGGCATTTTTCGATGCCAATCCGCGGGCGACGATGATGATATCGACCGGCATTGCGCTTGGTTACATTGTACCTGCAATCGGCACCAATTATCTGTTCGCGCGCAAATCGGGCAAGCTTTTCGCAATCGACGCAGGATATTGGGTGGTATTTTACGCTGCGATGGGTGCAGTATTTGTAACTTTGGGCGCTTAACGGGTTGGCAATATCGTCAAAGGATCAAGTGGCTTGCGGTCTTTTCGGATTTCGAAATGTAGTTGCGGTCGGGTGACGTAGCCAGTTTCGCCCACCGTACCTAATGTTTGTCCAACGGCGACCTGTTGACCGCGAACCACGTCGAGCCGGCCCAAATGCCCATAAGCTGTAATCCAGCCTTCACCGTGGTCAATGAGCACGAGACCGCCAAAAACTCCGATTTCGTTGCCGCTGTAGACTATGGTACCGGCTGCAGCTGCAGCCACTTCATTGCCGTTTAGCGTAGCGATATTCAAGCCGTTGTTCACCTTTCCCCCTCCCTGGTTGCCAAAACGTGCCAAAATGCTCCCCGATAACGGCCACGAGAATGCTCCATCAAAACTCAAGGGTCGAGCAATCGAACCAGCTGAAGGCACCTTGCCCGTTGCGGGTTCGCTGCCGGTGACGATGTCATCGATCTGCAATGAAAATGCCAGTGCGCGCTGTTCGAGGGTAAGGTCAGCGCCGGGCGGCAATGCATCTGGAACCCCTGGTAAACGCAATCGCTGACCGGGTCGCAACAGATAGGGATGCTGCAAGTCATTAAGATTGACAATTTCAGCCCATGGCACGCTGTATGCGCGCGCTATGGCGATGCCCGTCTCACCTTCCCCGACGCGGTGATAGATGCCGCCTGGAATGGCTAGGCGCTGCCCGACACGAAGCACATAAGGGGCCAAAAGGGTGTTTGCGATTGCGATTTGCATCAGCCCTGCACCAGTCTTGGATTCGATGCCCAAGAGCGTATCGCCCGGCTGCACAACATAGTCTCCTGACTTTGCAGGCCGAGCATTACGCTCTACCACCGCCGGACTCCAAGTGGGAGTGTCTGTAATAATGGTCTGTTCAGGAACGATTTGTCGCACGTTGTCGGGGAGACCTGGCGCCTGCGAATGCCCGGCAACTTCATAGTCGCTCACGCCGGACGGTATGCAAGCCGTAAGGCCGAATGGTACCAGCAGCAGCGCAACAAGCCGGAGACCACCTTGGCGCATTTACGCCCGATAGGCCATTTCGAGATTATCAGCCATTGCATCGCAAGTCAGATCGAGTTGTAGCGGCGTTACCGAGACATATCCGTCATCTATGACCTCCAGATCAGTATTGTGACCTGACGTGTGGACCATCCCATGCAGACCGAACCAGTAATAATCATAGCCGCGAGGATCAGTGCCCTTGACGATCGAGCCACGACTATAGTCGTGAAAACCCTGCCTCGTCACTTTTATACCCTTCACATCGTGCGGCAACAGTGCCGGGAAATTAATGTTGATTAGTGTTCGGGGAATGAAAGGCATGTCGAGCAAAGGTCGCAAGACCTTTTCTCCCCAGGCTTCAGCTGCGGAAAATGGCACGCTGTCGGCCATACCTTCCTTGCTATAAACTTGGCTCATCGCGATCGAGCGAACACCGGCCAAGGCGCCCTCCATGGCCGCAGACACCGTTCCCGAGTAGGTAATGTCGTCTCCTAAATTGGCTCCGCGATTCACGCCAGACAAGATGAGATCGGGCATTGCATCCTTCATGATTACCCCAAGCCCTAGCATCACAGAATCTGTGGGAGTGCCCAGAACCGAAAAATGCTTGCTCCCATGCTCGCGGATACGAACCGGCTTGGCCAAAGTCAGCGAGTGCCCTGCCCCGGAATTTTCCTCTGCGGGCGCAACGATCCAGATATCGTCGCTTATGGTCCGCGCGATCTGCTCGAGGACTTTCAAGCCGGGCGCATTAACGCCATCGTCATTGGTGAGCAAAATGCGCATCAGGCCACAGGCTCCAATCGAGTTAAACCGCCCATGTAACCAAGCAGTGCAGTCGGGATAGTAACGCTTCCGTCGGCTTCCTGATAATTTTCAAGAACAGCCACAAGTGTCCGCCCAACAGCAAGGCCTGATCCGTTGAGGGTGTGCACGAAGATGTTGGACTTGCCTTCGGCCGCACGATAGCGTGCGTTCATGCGTCGCGCCTGCCAGTCGCCGCAATTCGAGCAGCTCGAAATCTCGCGATATAGCTGTTGCCCTGGCAACCAGACTTCAAGATCATAGGTTTTACGTGCGGAAGCCCCCATGTCGCCGGTACAAAGCAACATCTTTCGATAAGGCAATTCAAGGACTTGCAAGATCGCCTCAGCTGACGCCGCGAGATATTCGTGTTCGGCCGCGCTGTCTTCGGCTCTCGTGATAGAGACCAGCTCCACTTTTTCGAACTGGTGCTGACGAACGAGTCCTTTTGTGTCCTTGCCCGCTGCCCCGGCTTCGGAACGAAAGCACGGAGTGAGCGCGGTGAGCCTGATAGGCAGTTGCGCGCCATCCAATATTTGTCCAGCGACGCTGTTGGTGAGAGAAACCTCGGCTGTCGGAATTAACCAGCGACCGTCGGTTGTCTGAAAAAGATCATCGGCAAATTTTGGTAACTGCCCCGTACCGAAAACAGCTTCATCCTTGACCATATAGGGCGTGGAGCATTCGATATATCCGCGTTCTACTGTATGTTGATCAAGCATGAACTGGCCTAGCGCCCGGTTCAACCGCGCCATTTGGCCACGCATGAATGTGAAGCGTGAACCAGATAATGCAACGCCGGTTTCAAAATCGAGACCAAGCGGCGGGCCAAGGTCGGCATGGTCCTTTGGCGAGAAATCGAACTTGCGTGGCTCGCCCCATTGCATCAATTCAACGTTGTGATTTTCATCAGCACCATTTGGCACGTCAGCGGCAGGCAAGTTAGGTAACGCTGCAAGCAAGGCGTCGAGTTCAATGCCAAGCTGTCGCTCACTATCCTCGCGCTCTGGCAGGTCTGTCTTGAGTTTAGCAACTTCTTCCATCAAGGCAGCCACAGCGGATTCATCACCCTTCGCCTTGGCAGCGCCTATGGCTTTTGATGCCTCGTTCCTGCGTGCCTGGCCCGACTGCAATTCAGTTTGCAGTGCACGACGACGTTCATCAAGTGCGAGAATGGCAGCTGCCGCAGTGCCTCCCCCCCTGCGCTGCAAAGCTGCATCAAAGTCATCTGGATTTTCGCGAATATATTTCAGGTCATGCATGCCCGCAGGCTATGCCGAGACGCTTTGGGTTTCGCAACGAAAAAGGGCGGCCCGCGGACCGCCCTTTTAACGAATGCAATGCAGCGCCCCCCTATGCCGCGATTGCATCCTTTGATTTTTGCGCTGCACGGCGGCGTGCAAAAAGCCCGGCTGCAGCTGCTCCAAATAGCAGGACCATGGGTGGTGCAGGAACATCTGTTCCACCGCTGGAACCGCCTGTTGAACCACCACTTGACGACGAAGAGCTCGACGACGAACTGCTGGTTGATGATGACGAGGATGAACTGCCGCCAAAAGAAGATGACGTACTGCCTCCACTCCCGCCGAAGCTGGAGGAGCCTCCTGATGATGACGAACTGCCAGAAGAGGAGCTCGACGACGAGGAAGAGCCGCTTGAGCCCGAACTGCCGGAAGAGCCGCTTGAGCCCGAACTACCGGAAGAGCCGTTGCTGCCACCCGAACCACCATAGCTCGACGAGCCATGGCCACCCGAGCCTCCATGACTTGAAGATCCATGCCCACCTGAACCACCATAGCTGGATGATCCGTGGCCTCCTGAACCACCAGGCTTACCGGAACTGCCCCCATCATCGCCACCCGACGACGAACTGCTGCTCGAAGACGAACTGGATGAAGACGACGAACTGGAAGAAGACGACGATGAAGATCCAGAACTCGTTACCGCGCCGCTAGAGGTGCTTACATTGCCTGAAGAAGTCGAAACGCCTCCAGTGGAGGTGCTCACTCCGCCCGTCGAGGTAGAAATGCCACCTGTCGAGGTCGATACTCCACCTGTCGATGTCGACGTGCTGACTCCACCAGTTGAAGTCGAAACACCACCTGATGTACTTGATGTACTCGATCCGCCTGATCCACCGGAAGACGTCGAGCTGCTGATACCGCCTGTGCTGCTGGATGTTGATGAAATCACCACCGTGCCGCTGCTTCCTCCTCCGCCACCGCTGGAAAATCCGCCAAAGAACCCTCCGCCAAAACCGCCGCCAAAACCGCCCGATCCACCTATTACGACAGGGACACCGCTGCTGCCACCGCCTTCATAAGGTACCGGCGGCAAATATGGCATCGGAATTGGTGGCATTGCACCTTGCGATGCAACCCTGATGACGCTTGGTGTGCAAGTCGTAGTCGTGGTCGTACGGACAACCTTACGTACGCGCTTGATCTTGCGCACGGGCGCGTGCCTGGCGATTTTGCGCGCCTTGTGCTTTTTCTTGGCGTGGCTCACCTTTTGCACTTGTGCAGGCGGCGTGTCGGCGACCTGCATTGCGCCGCCACCGATGAGCGCGCCCCCGCAGGTGCAGGCACATAATTTCGCTAAAGCCATGCGTACTGACATAATCTCGACCTTCTTCAGTAGTGAAGCGACGGACAATCCGACTATCGGACTGGCTCCTCTTGCCTTCTGATGTGTCCAGAAAGGCAGAATAAGAAGTTAAGCTCAATCGCATTAACCCTGTTTGGCAGCCGTGATTGACAAAAAGAGAAGAATTCCACAGCCCGATTGGTAAAGCGTCCCGAACTGGAACTGTTTGGGGGTGAACGGTTTAACAGCGACTGCAATTTCCACAGCTTTTGGGTGCCTAAACGCCCATTCAAGAATTTGCTGCTTGTGCGCCAATATCGCCGAGTCTATAGCGCCGCCCAAGAGCGATAATCATGCGTAAGCCAAGCCTTTTGGAAGTGCGCACGGGGTGGAGAAATCATAATGGGCGCCAGCGCCGAGCCTCAAGACAATTCCAGTGAAATCAATGACATGGAATATGATCTAGATCCATCCTACGTTCCCACTGACGACGAGCCGTTCATGAGTGAACGTCAATTGAAATATTTTGAAAAGCAGCTTGTCGATTGGCGTAACAATATTCTCGCGGAATCGCAGGGCACCCTCAACCAATTGCAGGATGGTCCGATCCGCGAACCCGATTTGAACGACCGGGCATCAAGTGAAACCGATTGGGGTATCGAGTTGCGGACCCGCGACCGCCAACGAAAGTTGATTGCCAAGATTGACGCGGCAATCCGCCGTATCAAGGAAGGTGAATATGGATATTGCCAGGTAACTGGTGAACCTATTTCGCTTGCCCGGTTAAGGGCTCGTCCGATTGCAACAATGACCCTGGAGGCTCAAGAACGCCATGAGCGCCAAGAACGGGTTTCACGCGACGACTAATTCGATTTCCTGAATGAAATTGCTTAATCTATAAGGCTGGACACCAACGCAAACCGGTGCTGCATTAACCTTTTGGCTACATTTTACTGCCACTAACAAGGCATAAGAGATGTCGCATCGAGCCAGTTGGTAGCATTATGAACGATCCGTTGAAAATCGATAACCCGGCCTCCGCGAAACGCGGCACAGATCGTGATAGCCTGTTGTTAAAGGCAATACTGCGTTTCCCGGCGTCCAATAATGAAGGCGAAGTGCGCATCCGCAATTTGTCAGCTGGTGGATTGATGGCCGAAGCCCCGGTGCGCGTCACCCGCGGCGAAGTTGTCGAAATCCATTTGCGCAGCATCGGGTGGATCACCGGACACGTCGCCTGGATCACCGAAGGACGGCTCGGGATAGCGTTTGATCACCCAATCAACCCAAAAGACGCCCGCAAGCCTGTTGGCGGCCATGAGTTGGACCTGCCGCCCTATCTAAAGAAACTCAACGTCGCTGCGGATCCGAGCAAACTGCGCAGGCCCTAACCCTAGTCATCCAGGCAGTAAATATCGACCGGAATGGTAATTTTCTCAAGCACCTGTCCAATTGGATAGCTGGACTTGGCCCCTTGTTCGATTGCTGCTTCTAGTACCTCACGCTTTTTCGATCCTGAAACAACGAGCATGGTGGTGCGCGCAGAAGCGATGGCAGCAGCGGTCAAGGTAACGCGATTTACCGGCGCTTCAGCAGGCATGGGATCAGGTGACACGCCTACTGCCCGCACGTCCTTGCCGCCGTTAAGTGCAGTTTCCAGGTCGGGTCCCGGAAAGATCGATGCCGTGTGCCCGTCGGCGCCCATACCAAGCCAAACCAGATCAGGTGGCCAATGCAGGTCAGCCAGTCTCGCATTGGCCGCGCTACCTGCCAAGTGATGGTCCGCAGCCTCGCTGGTAATCGGTATAACCCGGGCACCCCTTGGAATGAATATCTTGGCAATCATGGCAACGTTCGACAAGGCATTGTCGACCGGCACCAGTCGGTCATCAGTCGGTATGATTGTTACATTTTTCCAGCGAATGTTGCTTTGCGCAAGTTTTTCCAAGATGGGCTTGGGTGTCGACCCGCCCGGAAAGGCCACCAATGCCTGTCCGCGTGCATCCAAGGCGCTTTCGATGATAAAGCTGACGTCACCGACCACTGCTTCGATCAGGTCTTCAGCCGCATCAAAATCCCACCATTCAATTTCCTCGGCCATCGCCTAAACTCTCCGCTTGATGTTTCAACGCCGCCGCGGCGCTTGCTGCCTTCTCGATTGCCGCGGCGTCGGGTGCCCCTTTACCAACAAGCCAGCTTCCGCCAACACATAAAATTTCAGGTACTGCCAACCAATCGGCGGCTGTTTCCTGCTTGATGCCGCCCGTTGGACAAAATTTGCATTGGCCAAACGGCCCAATCAGCGACTTCAGGGCTGGCAATCCACCATTTGCTTCGGCAGGGAAAAATTTAAAGTGGGAGAGCCCCAGGTCCAGTCCGAGCATGATATCAGCGGCATTGGCAATGCCTGGGAGGAATGGAATCCCCTTGGCAATGGCAGCTTTACCCAGACTTTGTGTCAGGCCAGGTGAGACAATAAACTCGGCGCCTGCAGCAATTGCGCTTTCGAGGCCGGGAACATCAATCACCGTACCTGCACCAACAATTGCCCCGGGCACTTTCTTCATTTCCACAATGGCCTCAAGCGCTACGGCAGTGCGCAACGTTACTTCAAGCACCGTCAATCCACCGGCAACCAGTGCCTCGGCGATTGGCCGGGCATGAGCCAAGTCCTCAATGACGAGTACCGGGATGACCGGTGCTGCACGCATTAGGGCTTCAATGGCTTTCATCAGTTGGGCTCCATTATCGATGTTCCTGGGCAAAGGCTGCGGCTGCACCAAACAAACCAGGTTGCGGATGCGTAATCAGTTTGACAGGCAGAGATGCCATTAGTCCTTCAAACCGGCCTTTTGCACGAAATCTTTCGGCAAATCCGGAACGAACGAGCGTATCCTTGATACGCAGGCCAAGGCCTCCCGCAATCACGACGGCCGATCCGCCTTGGGCAAGTGCTACATCACCGGCGACGCTGCCAAGTGACAAGCAGAAGCGATCCACCGCAGCTGCAGCAAGGCTGTCCTGGCCGGACATTCCCAGCGCCCAAAGGGTCTTGTCGTCGTGTTGCTCGACGGCACGTCCTTCCATCGCAGCAAGCGATTCGTAGATGTCGGATATCGCTGGTCCAGCGACTACTCTCTCGACTGATACTCGTCGATGTCGCTTGCGCAGTCGAGCAAGTATGGCATCCTCTATACTATCGAGCGGAGCATAATCGACATGCCCGCCTTCAGTCGCCTGGACATGGTAATCCTCGGCACAGCGCCATACATGTGCGACCCCCAACCCGGTTCCAGGGCCAATTATGCTGATCGTTCCAGTGGCGGGTAACGGCATGTCCGGGCCACACAGATGCAAGAAATGGCAGTTATCCGCCTGCGCAACAGCATGTCCGACTGCACCAAAATCGTTGACGACAGTGTAGTGCTCGACGTCGAGCTTTTCTTTGATCATCGCTGGACGGATGATCCAAGGATTATTCGTCAACTTGATCACCTCTGCATCAACAGGCCCCGCAATGGCAATCGCTGCAGCCTTTGGGAGAGGCAGGCCGTGCATCCGACCGAATTCTTCCCATGCCGTCTGAAAGCTCGCATGTTCTGCTGTTTTGAGCGTAAATGCCTTGCCTAATTCAACGACGCGGCCGTCGGCAACTCGGGCGATCGCAAACCGAGCGTGAGTGCCGCCAATATCGACCGAGACAATCTCGGTCATAAGCCTGCTGCTGCCAGCATGGCAGACCCACCCTTTTCGGCATCATCAGCTGTTGCGCGCATCAATGCAAACAGCTCGCGACCCGATCCCACATGTTCATGCGGCTTGGGATGATTTAGTCGTACTTTCCATTCTGCTTCATTTACCAGCACGTCCAATATGCCCTTGCTCGCACACAAGCGGACGATGTCGCCATCCTGGAGCTTTGCTATCGCTCCTCCTCGGGCTGCTTCGGGAGTAAGATGGATCGCTGCCGGTACCTTGCCCGACGCACCGGACATGCGACCATCGGTGACCAGTGCGACCTTGAAACCTTTGTCCTGCAACACGCCGAGCGGTGGCGTGAGCTTATGCAGTTCGGGCATGCCGTTTGCTGAGGGTCCCTGGAACCGAATTACCACAATCACGTCGCGGTCCAGTTCTCCTGCCTTGAACGCACGCAATGCATCATTTTGATCTGAAAACACTCTCACCGGGGCTTCAATTGTCCATCGCGTTTCATCGACGGCACTGGTCTTGAATGTTGCGCGCCCAAGGTTGCCAGTAACCAGGCGCATTCCGCCATCTGTGCTGAAGGGATCCGCTGGTGGGCGCAACATCGACAGATCGGCGCTCTTAGCCGGTGCATCCCGCCAAACCACCGTCTCGCCGTCCAGCACCGGCTCAAGCCCGTAGGCAGTCAAGTCATTTGCTGCAACTGTCATGATGTCACGGTGGAGCAGGCCTGCTTCGAGCAGTTCGCGGATCACGAAACCCATGCCTCCTGCTGCATGGAAATGGTTCACATCGCCTGATCCATTGGGATAGACTCGAGCGATCAATGGTACAATCGAAGACAATTGGTCAAGATCGTCCCAGTTGACGGAAATGCCTGCTGCGCGGGCAATGGCGGGAATATGAAGGGCATGGTTTGTCGAACCACCAGTCGCCAGCAATCCAACACACGCATTCACGATAGCCTTCTCGTCTACACAATGTCCAATTGGCCGGTAGTCACCGTTGTCCCAGCCGATCTGCGTGAGGCGATGGACTGCAACGCGGGTCAGCTCGGTGCGCAATTTTGTGCCTGGATTGATGAATGCGGCTCCCGGAACGTGCAATCCCATGACTTCCATCATCATCTGGTTGGAGTTAGCAGTTCCATAAAAGGTGCATGTTCCAGCTCCATGATAGGATGCAGATTCCGCTTCAAGCAATTCAGCGCGTCCAACTTTGCCCTCGGCGTACAATTGCCGAACACGCTGCTTTTCCTTGTTGGCAAGTCCCGAAGGCATCGGCCCTGCAGGTATCAAAATCGTGGGCAAGTGACCAAAACGGAGCGCGCCGATCAGAAGTCCAGGTACGATCTTGTCGCAAATGCCAAGCATCGCAACACTTTCAAACATGCCATGACTGAGTCCGACTGCTGTGGCCATCGCTATGACATCGCGGCTAAACAACGATAATTCCATGGAGTCCTGCCCCTGGGTTACGCCATCACACATCGCAGGGACGCTGCCTGCCACTTGCGCGGTTGCACCAACTTCGCGGGCAAAGACTTTCATCTGTTCAGGATATCGACCATAAGGTTGGTGAGCAGAGAGCATGTCATTGTACGCGGTTATAATGCCAATATTCATTGACTTTCCGGCGCGAATAGCGGGCTTGTCATCTCCACTTGCGGCAAAGCCGTGCGCAAGATTTCCACAACTCAGCACGGGTCGATTAACCCCTGCATCGCGTTGACGGGCAATCAGGTCCAGATAGGCTGCACGTCCCGGCTTGGACCTCTCGATTATGCGTGCAGTTACAGCCTCTACCGTGACGTTCATTTCACTCATGCCAACTCACTCCATCCCGTTCAGCAAGAGCAATCGCGGAGTTCGGTCCCCACGTACCCGCAGCATATTTTTTAGGATTCAATCTGGCAGACGTCCAAAGCGCCCGAATTGAATCGATCCATTTCCATTGCGCCTCAACCTCATCGCGACGGACAAACAACGTCTGGTCGCCTTCAATGAGGTCGAGGAGCAGCCGTTCATAGGCAATGCGGCGCCGTGACCCGGCAAAGGCTGTGGTGAGTGACAGGTCCAGCGGGACCTCACGCAACGTCATCCCGCCTCGGTCGAGGCCTGGCTCCTTTGCCATGACAAGCAATCTCACATATTCCTCGGGCTGCAACCGGATAATGAGAGTGTTGGCTTCAAGCCGCCCCCCCCGATCCCGAAACACGTTATGCGGCACCGGCTTGAATTGGATCACAATTTCGCTGCGCCGTTCTGGCAACCGTTTGCCCGTCCGAAGGAAAAAAGGCACCCCCTGCCAGCGCCAGTTGTCAATATAGGCCTTGATCGCGACAAAAGTCTCGGTTTCAGAAGGCTTACCGAGGTCGCTTTCATAGCTTTTGACTGCAGCACCCTTCACCGCACCTTCACCATATTGGCCTGTTACGACATCGCTGGCTGTTACTGGACGCAGTGCGCGCAGCACCTTGACCTTCTCATCACGAATAGCTGTGGCATCCAAATTGGCGGGCGGTTCCATCGCAGTCAAAGCGACGAGCTGCAGCATATGGTTTTGGACCATGTCGCGCATTGCGCCTGTTTCATCATAAAAACCAGTCCGACCTTCAAGGCCAACGGTTTCGCTCACCGTAATTTGAACATGTTCTATTGCGTTGGCATTCCATAACGGTTCGAACAGCATGTTGGCAAAGCGCAGTGCCATGAGGTTCTGCACGGTCTCCTTGCCCAGATAATGATCGATGCGAAATGTCCGGCTTTCAGGAAAAACGGCATTTACCGCGTCATTGATATGCTGCGATGAGGACAGATTGTTTCCCAGTGGCTTTTCTAGGCCGATGCGCACATTGTCGCCGGCAAGTCCTGCACTGTGGAGCCCCTTTATCGTTGGCTCAAACAGGGACGGTGCGGTCGACAGGAATATCGAAAGACCGCCGGAAATGTCACCAATTTTTTGCGCCAGCTCTGCAAAGCCTTCGACAGAAGATGCATCAAGCGCCTGGTATTTCAGGCGCTTGAGAAAGGAATCGATCATGCCTTCGCCCTTGCGATCGTCCGGCAGGAATTCGCACAAGGCTGCTCGCGCAAATTCGCGGAACTCTGCGTCGGAATAGCTACTGCGCGCGGTGCCAAAAATCCTCAGATCAGGATCAATCAGGTTGTCGGCATGGAGCGCATAGAGCGCAGGCAACAGCATGCGTCGCGACAAATCCCCGGTAGCCCCGAAAAGCAGCAAGGTCATGCTCGTTTGATCCATGGGCTTATTGTCCTATCCTGCACAGCAGTTGGTAACACAGCCTCACCAAACTGCGTCAGCTTGCGTCATTTTCTGCACATCGCCCTTTATATTGCCCGTCGCGATGGTCCAGCCGATTGTTGCCAATTTGTTGGATTCGACCGGATTATTCGTATGCATTGATATCAGGCAACCACCATCTCGCGTTGCTCGGCAATACCCATTGACAAGATCAACGGCTCGCTTGCCTGGCGCTTCTGAAAATCAATCCTTCCCGAAAGCCCACGCCATCGCCTGGCAATCAAGGCCTGGGCAGTAGGTGCCCCCAAGGTCGTGCCGGGCCCAAGCACGATGATTTTGTCAGGCGCAAACTCGGCAGCAGCGACTTGAACAGCCTTGGTGAAATCGTACGCTTGGGTGAGTTGGGCACCCAATGTGTAAGAATAGATTTGCGCAATATCAAATGCCCTGGGTGACCATATCTTGCCGAAACCGTCGATTGCAGGGATCAAGCCGCCGGTGAAATTGGCAATAGGATTGGCCTTCTGGGCCAAGGGCACAATATGCTCAAGCAAGGGACTGTGAAATGCTGCATGATGCATCAGCCGCATGGGAAAACGGTCGTCCTTGGGAAGTCGATCATGCAACCAGCCAAGACCTGCTGCATCAGCCGCAAACACTATCATTCCCCCCAGGCGTATCGAGGTATACACGCGTATCTCGGAGTTTGTGGAAGCTTCTTCGAGCAATTTAGCGACAAAAACCTGTTTTTGAGGATCCAAATTCCAGTCAGCATCCACGATTGGCCACACGATTTGACCACCGGTGCCCTGGCTATGCATAAGCGCCCCCATATTGTTGACAAGCAGCGCTCCCTTGTCAAAATCGATGATGCCAGCGCATGACAGCGCAAGATACCATCCCATGGAATTTCCTGTAACCGCGACGACATCATATCGCTCGCGATCGATTGCCGCAAAGTCTGCCAGCGCACAGGCGTAGATCAACAGCGATGCGTTATCGCCGGTCATATGGATCGACGGAAAAAATTTTTCTGCACCGTCAAGCTCAGATATGGTTATCTGGCCTTGCGAATTACGTAGCAAATCCAAGCTTTTGACCATCGAGCTCTGCCCGGCGTGATATTTGTTCAGATATCCCAATTCAGTCGCATTATATGTTCCACGACCCGGGCAAACGACAAGAGCCTTTTCCTTCATCGGACGGCCGCCTTTGCCGCATCTATGATGGACAGCTTGCTCGGCAGCACAAGATCAGCCGCTGGACCCAAGGGAATGAAACAATCCTCTGCTGTTATCCTGCTGACAGCATCGCCCCGCCCTGCTTCGGTCAGCAGCGTCACGAGTTTTTCGCTTATGCTCCCCGACCGTCGGCATTCATCGACAACCAATATCCGTGCGCAACCTGCTACCGCCTCGATGATAGCAGTACCGTTCAGCGGATGCAGCCAGCGCAGGTCAATAATCCGCAAATCAATTCCGGACTCTCGAATTTCTGCTTCCGCCTGGCGCGACAGGAAATACCCGTTTCCATAGGTTATAATCGCAAGCCCTGTCCCGTTGCCATGCTGTGCAATCGCGCCAAACGGGACCGGTTCTGCATCGTCTGGCGCGACGTAAGGCGATGTCCACAAGCTGTCACCTGTCGCTGAAAGATCGGTTGTATGATAAAGCGCAATCGGCTCAACGAACACGACCACTTTTCCGTCCTCGTACGCCAGGCGCACAC
>JBATDO010000289.1:0-2394 GCA_049663505.1 Sphingorhabdus sp. | reverse complement strand
GCAAAGGAGAATGCGACCGAAGACCAAGCAGAAGTAGTGCGCGAGAGCGCTGATGCCACAGCTGATGCCATGGAAAACAAGGCGGATACGCTCGACAACACTGTCGACGGGGTCGATTCCGCTGCAGAACAGAAGCTGGAAGATAAGGCAGCAGTCGTCCGT
The DNA here is from genome assembly GCA_049663505.1 of Sphingorhabdus sp. GTDB lineage: Bacteria > Pseudomonadota > Alphaproteobacteria > Sphingomonadales > Sphingomonadaceae > Sphingorhabdus_B. The sequence continues at coordinate 2,232 of JBATDO010000289.1, read as the reverse complement.
GCAGAAGGCGAGGCGAAAGCCGATGTCATGGAAGACAAGGCAGACGCCAAGGACTAACAGATATCCGGTCTTGGTAATTTTCTTGTGGGCTCGCTGCTATGCAGCGGGCCCATTTCTTATCTGCAGTATTCCGATGATACTGTCTTGCGCTCAAGAAGACTGCCATTCAAAAAAGCAGCTCAGGCAACCTCTTTGTTCATTTCTCAAGATCGTCGGCTCGATCAATTCGCAACCGGTTGATCTCGATGTTAAAGAAAAAATGCTCAGGTCTCGCCGTTAAATATTTCGTCGCCGCTATCGACGTCGATCAGCGTTGCCAGCGCCCTGCGACCTCTCGCCAGCCTGCTTTTGATTGTACCGACTGCACAGCCTACTATCTCGGCCGCTTCGTTATAGGAAACGCCGTTTGCACCGATCAACAACAAGACCTCGCGTTGTTCGGCAGGCAAGGCCTGCAACGCCTTGGCGACATCTGCGACATGAATGGCATCTTGTTGGTCAGGTGCCTGAACCAAGATGCGCTCGGCAACCTCGGGGTCCCAGCTCGTCATTCGGCTATTCTTGCGAATTGTCGTATAGAACTGATTGCGCAGGATCATGAACATCCATGCTCGAAAATTCGTCCCTGGAGTGAAGCTTGCTCGCGCGGCCCACGCTCGGGTCATGGCGTCCTGGGCTAGGTCATCTGCCATTTCACGCCCCCCACACAAACCGCGAGCAAACGAACGCAAAGACGGAATGAGCGCAACGAGCTCATTCCTAAAAATTAAATCAGCATCGATTTGGGTCTGCGGGTTTTCAGTCACTGCACCGGCTTATCGGCTGCGATCTTTGCATCAATTTCCTCAAGCAAGCGCAGAAAATCGTCAGGCAGGTCTTCGTTTGCAACCGCTTGGTGCATCTGTTTCAGCGCTGCCGCAATAGAATCAAATGCGGGATCATTGACGGTCATTCTTGTTCCTTTCGGGGAACCTGCTTTAGCCATTCTGCCTCACTCCGAGCATTTGCTGTGCAACATGGAAACCCCTAAAACAAAAAATGGTTCCGCGCACGGGAACAATTTTATCCGTCGTCAGTTCTCATTGTTCCTGCTAGGAGAAGATATGTCTTTAAAAGCCGCTTTGGGACCAAACCTCCCCTATCTGCGTCGCTACGCGCGTGCGCTTACCGGATCACAAACACTTGGCGATGCTGCCGTTCGTGAAACGCTGGAGGCGCTGCTCTTGGCGCCGCATGAATTTGACGAGGCAGTCCCAGCCCGTGTCGAACTGTACCGCGTGTTTCACCGGCTCTGGAAAGGGATGGATCAACTCAACAATAGCGGGGGGGTAGTTGCCCGATTGCCCATCCATGCTCGTCAGTCATTGCTTCTAACAGCCATAGAGGGCTTCACGGTTGAACAAGTCGCGGCCATTCTCGACAGCAGTTCAGAGACCGTGGAAAGCGAAATCGCGGCCGCACGAGCTTCGATAACTGACGCATTGCATGCAAAGGTGATGATTATCGAAGACGAATCGATCATAGCGCTTCACATCAAGTCAATTGTTGAAGAGCTCGGACACGAAGTCACTGGTATTGCGCGTACCAGGACTGAGGCAGTTGCAATGGCCAATGAAAATCAGCCTGAATTGGTTCTCGCTGACATAAGTCTTGCGGACGGCTCAAGCGGCATCGATGCGATCAATGACATACTGGAGGTAATCACTGTCCCTGTTATCTTCATAACGGCATTTCCAGAGCGATTGCTGACGGGAGAACGTCCCGAGCCGACATATCTGATCACTAAGCCCTTTGAGCAGCAAACGGTTACTGCAACTATTGGCCAGGCGCTGCTCGTTCACCGCGAACGGGAGTCGTCAAATGATAATCTTGGCGACCAAAACAACAAGGTAACTGCACTTGAGGCGGTCTAACCGCTCAAGGGCATGACCGCCTAACCGGGCCGCGTGAGCATCGCATTGTCAAGCGCCGACAGCCTCCCGAATTGTTTCCTACGAACGACCTCATTGTTCAAAGCAGGGCTGGACGTCGTCCCGGGCTTCTGCGGCTCGCTGTAATCAACGCTTGGCGAGGAAAATCCAGTTTGCGCGTCTTGGAGACTGCGGGCGTTGCCAGCGTCAGGATGTTTGATTCAAAAAATTGGGCTGGAGACGGAACAAATAAAGCAGTTGATCGTTTTGATTATAACCAGCCACAAAACGCGCAGGTCATGAATAGCGGGAAAAATTACGT
>JBATDO010000288.1:0-11221 GCA_049663505.1 Sphingorhabdus sp. | reverse complement strand
CTGTTTCAAGAGCATCATGTGGCAGACCAAGGCGTCATGATGCAAGGCAAGGCTTGGCTCGTGTCGGCGACTGCTTAGACCCAAGGCAAAAACAGACTATGTGATTTCATGATAATGAATACATTACCGCTCGCGATCTAGCTCACGCGAGTAATCCTCCATTTGCCGCAGAAGGGCCAAGCTCGGGGTCGACTGATCAGTTAGAGCAAGCCCGCGCTTCGCCTCATGCTGGGTGACAGGCATCGTGCACGGACCGTCAGCTTCGATCTGACGACGCTGACAAGCGTCGCCGAGATCAAGGGTAACATTGAGGGCGTAGTGGCCAGGACCGTGCACCCCCTTTTAGCAGCGACTCGATGGCGTTGACCCACCCGAGGCGCAAGTCACCTGGCAGATCGCCGCGTTCAAAAATTTGGCCGAAGCCATTCGGTAAAATAGCGTTCGGCAATAACGGATGGCTTGCCGTCCTTCAGTCGTGCTTGAGCTCGGCGAGTTGCGCTTCTAGCTTCGGCACAATATCCCGGGCAGTGCGTGCGGCTCCCATTAATGTTGCAGAGCCCGGGCCACTCCAGTCACCATAACCGGCAAACCAGAGGCGCGGTTCGGTAACCGAACGTTGGCCATCAACTATTGCCTTGCCATCGGCCAAGACAATATCAAGACCGTCCAGGTGCTGGAGTGCGGGACGAAAACCGGTACACCATATGATTGCGTCAACGGCCATTTCGGAACCATCATGCCAGACGACGCCCCGGGCCGTCATCCGTTCGAAAGGGCGGACGGAACCGAGATCGCCACGCGCCCGTGCTTCCTTGACCGGCGGTACCATGACAATGTCGCCGATGCCGCCCACAGGCGCATCGCTTGGTCCGGCCTTCATCCGTGCCACCGCGCGTTCGAAAAGGACGCGACCATCGACGTCATCAGGCAAGAATAGCGGGTCGTGGGTTGTGACCCATAAAGCGCGAGCGACGGTTGCGACTTCTGCCATGATCTGCGCGCCGCTGTTGCCGCCGCCCACCACAAGCACCGTCTCCCCCACATAATCCTCGGGCTGGACGTAATGCGCCGAATGAACCTGATTGCCCTTGAACAGGTGCCGGCCCGGAATGTCTGGGATATAGGGATGCGACCATGTGCCGGTGGCGTTGACGACCACTTTGGCCAAGAGGACTCCTTGGCTGGATACAACTTGGAGACGATCATCTGCCCGCTTTAAAGCCTCCACCCTGACTGGCCTTTGGATCGGCAATTGGTAGCGCGCCTCGTAGCGAGCAAGATAGTCGAGGACATCATCACGGGTTGGATAACCCTTGTGCGGAGGCGGCGGCATGAGCCATCCCGGCAGCGAACTGTAACCAGCCGGCGAAAAAAGCCGCAGAGAGTCCCAGCCATGACGCCACGCACCGCCTGGTCCATTTTCAGCATCGAGGATGAGGAAGTCAGCCCCGGCACGGCGCAGATAATAGCCGAGCGATAGACCCATTTGGCCGCCGCCAATGATTATGATGTCGTGTGTTTTTGACACTTAAGCCTGAAGCCAGCGCTTAAGATCGTCATCCCTGGGCAGTCCACCAGAATGGACCACCTTGCCGTCAATGACGATCGCTGGAGTTGACGCGATGCCGTACTTGGCCATCTCGGCAAAGTCGGTAACCTTCTCGATTGAAAATTCGAGATTCAACTCGCTGGCGGCAGTTTTCACCATGTCTTCTGTTGCCTGGCATCTTTTGCAGCCAGGGCCGAGCACTTTAATATCTTTCATCGAACAATCCTTTCACGAAAATAGAGCGTTGAACAGGAAACCGACCGCGAGGATGCCCGTTGCGACCACAGCGATGAAAACCGCGATGAGTTTCATGCTCAGCACCTTGCGCAGAATGATCATTTCAGGAAGCGAGAGCGCGATCACCGACATCATAAAGGCAAGGACAGTACCCAAGGCGGCGCCTTTTCCAAGCAGCGCTTCGATAACCGGAATGATTCCGGCTGCGTTCGAATACATCGGAATACCGAGCAGGACGGCTGCAGGCACTGACCACCAGCTGTCAGCACCCATGATGCTCGAGAGGAGTTCTGCTGGCACATAACCATGAATGAAGGCACCAGCGGCAATGCCAGCGATGATCCAGTACCATATCTTCCCGACAATCTCCCTGACCGCATCCCAGCCTGCTTCAAACCGGTCGACCCAGGTCAGATGCACTTCTTCAAGCTCCACTGCACCTGCGCGGACATCGCGCACCCACGGTTCTAACCAATGTTCGAGATGCAGGCGACCAATGACCCAACCCGAAAAGATTGCGATGGACAGGCCGAAAACAAGGTAAGTCAGAGCAACTTTCCAACCAACCAACGCAAAGAGCAAACCCAGTGCGATCTCGTTGATCATGGGCGCTGCGATCAGGAAGGAAAAAGTGACCCCAAGCGGGACGCCTGCCGAGACGAAGCCGACGAACAGCGGCACCGCCGAGCATGAGCAAAAAGGCGTGACTATGCCCAGATGTGCAGCCGCAATATTTCCAAGGCCTTCGCGCTTGCCTGCAAGCAGTGCGCGCGTGCGTTCGGGCGAAAAGAACGTGCGCACCACGCCCATGGCAAACACCACGAGTGTCAACAACATCAGTACCTTGGGCGTGTCGTAGAAGAAGAATTCAACAGAAGATGCAAGATGGCTTCCCGGTTCGACCGGGCTTTGCGCCACAAGCCACTGCGCAAATGGCAATAGCTGTTGGTAGAGAGCCAGCCACAATGACACGGCCATGGCAAGGCCAGCAAACCAAATGCCTGGCGACTTGCGGGCCTGCGCAAGTGAAGCGGAAAATGTGTTCATATCAAGCAGCCCTTTTTTGGGCTTGGGCAGACGAGAGCGGTGGCATCGTTGCCAGGATTGATTCAACAATTGCCTCCCACGATACGGGCAAGCCAGGGCTTCGGCGATATCGGACCCATTGCGCATCGCGCCGGTCAGTCAGCAATCCGGCGATTTTCAATCGCGACATGTGCCGCGACATCCGCGACTGGGTTACACCAAGGCGCTCCATCAGCTCGCACACGCAATGCTCTTCGCCGTCCCAGATAATTTGCAGGGCCCGGAGCCGGGTTGGTTCCGAAAGGGCGGACAGAAGATCGACGATTTGCATTTCCATGGATCATGGATATGCGCCACACAGCATATGCGCATTGACGCAGATCAATTTCTTAAATCAATGCTTCTATATTTTTCGAAATATGGTTTGACTTGGATCCAGCCACGGGTATTTCGATCTTTGTCGAAAGGTGGATGTCTTGAACAATCTAAATATTCAGGTTTGGGCTGTCGATGCACTCGGCGCACTCGCGCATGAAACACGACTTGCGGTATTTCGAATGCTGGTCAAAGCGGGACCGGAAGGCATGATTGCGGGTGCCATTGCCGAGCATCGTGGCGTTCCACCATCTACGATGTCTCACCATCTTGCGATGCTGGAGCGTGCTGGACTCGTTCAGTCCGAGCGCGAAAGCCGTCTCATTCATTACCGTGTCGATTATCCGGGAATGCGGCGGTTGCTAACCTTCCTGATGCAGGACTGCTGCCAAGGCTCACCCGAAATGTGTGCCGACCTGATCGGCGAACTGAATTGTAACGCACTCCAACCAGAAGGTGCTTGAGGTCTGAAATGTCTGACAAGCTATATAACATGCCGCATTTATGCACCGGCAACAGCCCTCGATCGATCTTGGACGAAGCGGAAATGAAAACGCGCGGCGATATTGGCATGAACGCAGGTGTCAGTTTGGAAGCCGGCGGATGACAACCGACATCATCATTTATCACAATCCCGAATGCGGCACCTCGCGCAATACGCTGGCCATGATCCGCAATGCCGGGATCGAGCCGCATGTGATCGAATATCTAAAAACGCCCCCCTCACGCATATTGCTTGAAAGCCTGATGGCACGAGCAAATATGACCCCGCGCGCACTATTGCGCGAAAAGGGCACGCCCTATGCCGAACTGGGCCTTGTAAATCCCGATCTCACAGACACGCAGCTGGTTGACGCGATGATGGAACATCCCGTGCTCATCAACCGCCCACTGGTTGTTTCGCCACTTGGTGTGAAGCTATGCCGTCCGTCCGAGGAAGTGCTTGCTCTCTTGCCCGGAGCCCAGCTCGCAGCGTTCGCCAAGGAAGATGGCGAGTTGGTTGCAGATGCCAATGGCAACCGCGTGACAGGCTGAACAAGGAAAAATCATGACTGCCCCTGCCAAACGCGAGCGCCTTTCGTTCCTTGACCGCTATCTCACCTTGTGGATTTTCCTCGCCATGGCGATCGGTGTTGGCCTGGGCTCAACCTTTGAAGGCTTACCCAAGGCCATCGAACGCCTGTCATGGGGTACGACCAACATCCCGATTGCCATCGGCCTCATCTTGATGATGTACCCACCGCTTGCACGGGTGCGCTACGACGAACTACCGCGCGTATTTGAAGACAAGCGCGTGCTGGCGATTTCGCTGGTTCAGAACTGGATCATCGGTCCTGTGCTGATGTTCGCGCTTGCGGTAATATTCCTGTCCGACAAGCCGGAATATATGACCGGACTCATACTCATCGGCCTTGCCCGGTGCATCGCTATGGTCATCGTGTGGAACCAGCTCGCCAAGGGAGACAACCAATATGTCGCGGCGTTGGTCGCGTTCAATTCGATCTTCCAGGTCCTGTTCTTCAGTGTGTACGCGTGGTTCTTTCTCGCCTTCCTGCCACCTTTGTTCGGACTGGAGGGCAGTGTTATCCAGGTCAGTTTCTGGACGATAGCCCAGGCGGTGCTGATCTATCTCGGCATCCCGTTCTTGGCTGGCTACGTCACCCGGAAATGGCTGGTAAGGACCAGGGGCGCCCAATGGTATGAGGCCAAATTTCTGCCCAAAATCGGTCCGATTACGCTTGTGGCGTTACTTTTCACTATCGTTGCGATGTTCAGCCTCAAGGGCAACGAGATCGTGACATTGCCTGGCGACACGATCCGTATAGCTATTCCGCTCACCATCTACTTCATTGTCCAGTTCTCGATCAGTTTCTGGATGGGTAAGCTCATCGCCAGCGATTATCCGCGCACGACAGCTGTCGCGTTCACCGCAGCAGGAAACAATTTCGAGCTTGCGATTGCAGTTGCGATTGCTGCGTTTGGACTGGCTTCGCCGGTAGCGTTTGCCGCCGTTATAGGACCACTTGTCGAGGTGCCCGTGTTGATACTCCTGGTCAATGTCGCCTTCTGGTTCGGGCGTCGCTGGTTTCCTGACAGCGTACCGGCGCACGGTAAATGAAAGACGACCGCATGAACTTTCAACGACTTCGTACTGTGTCTGACCCGGACACCCTGCCGGCACTCAAGCCTGAGTTTGCATATCCCCGGCCCGCATTGGGACTGGGGAAAATTGATCCACCGCCGCGCATATTGCTGCTTTACGGGTCTTTGCGCGAACGCTCTTACTCACGCCTCGTGGTTGAAGAATCAGCGCGCCTCCTGCGATATTTTGGCTGCGAGACACGTATCTTTGACCCGTCGGACCTCCCTTTACCCGACCAGGTGCAAGACGATGATCATCCGGCAGTTGCTGAACTGCGCTCCCATTCGCTGTGGTCGGAAGCGCATGTGTGGTGCAGCCCGGAACGGCACGGCCAAATCACTGGTATTATGAAGACCCAAATTGACCACCTGCCGCTTGCTTACAAAGGCTTGCGTCCAACACAGGGACGCGCTCTTGCGGTCATGCAGGTTAGCGCTGGTTCGCAGTCGTTCAACAGCATCAACACACTGCGTGTCCTCGGGCGTTGGATGCGGATGTTCACGATCCCCAATCAGTCCTCGGTCGCCAAGGCTTATGAGGAATTTGATGAAGCGGGTCGGATGAAGCCATCAAGCTATTACGACCGCATTGTTGACGTGATGGAAGAACTGGTACGTTTTACCGTTTTGCTCCGTCCGCATGCCGATCAATTGGTTGATCGCTATTCCGAGAGGAAGGATCAAAATCAGCCTGTGGACACGCCGGTCGAAGAGGCTGGCCTCGTGGCTAAAACCTGAAGGCAGACGAATTTTCAGCCTTCACGGCAGCACAAAAACCGCAAAGCGGCACCGCTTTCTTCAATACCCGTGGCGATGGCCTTACGAGGTAGTTGCGTGATCAGTAAATGGATGTGTGTTTCTGACATAAGACTACGCTTATATCGAAAATTGGCTGAGTTTTGGAAATATGGATTTGAAGGATTAGGTTTCGGGCAAAACTGTCGAGCAATATGAATATAGTAGTTTCCAGCCGAAGCCGATCAAAGATACGTGGAGATTCTCTGATCCCGCGTTACTCGCATTATTAAGCAACGCCGACCGCGCGATAAGCGACGGGTCCGCTTTGTCCTAGATTTTAGGTCGGTGTTATGTTCTGTTCTCCCCACCCGCGGCAGATGGAATCTTTCATCCTAAGGTTATCCTTCATGTCGGCCGCGATGGCGGACGTTGCATTGTGAGTTCGGCGAACGTGACGGGAGCGGGCTTAGGTGCTGCTGGGATATTCGAGACCGAGTTGATGAAATCACGCCGAACGGCTCTCGATTTTGAGATTGGTATTAGGCTTGGGATCGTTAAGCCAATCTAATGAATTGAAATCTTGGATCTCAGCTGGGCTATGTCATTGAAACTCGCTGCACCGGCCAATCGTCTTGTGGCACACGGGCAATCAGCAAAATTAGCTCAAACTTTGCACTGCAGGGTAAAATGGATAATTGCTGGGCATCGAATATTGGCATTTCGCCGAATATTCATGCCCTTCGCCGTTGCGCGGTTCGAACATGATGCCGACGTCGAAAGCGATGAGGAACTAAGGAACCGCCGCTTCCTGCGCCAGAGGCGCGCCGCCAATCTGGTACATGCATGCTCGGCGCCGTTCAGGTGACGCACTGTTACCTCTTGGCCGGCAAGGTCTAGACGGCCATTTCAAGATGGAAGCACGCTTTGGTTGGTTCGATGATATGCTAGTAGTCTTAGCTGACCAGGCAATGTAGTGCATCCCGCTGAGATTGGTATTTCGATTTATTTTGCAATCTTAGCTTCTCGAGGTTCAAAAGTTTCCACCTGATGGCTGGAAGTTCGGCGGCTTGAGGAAGACCGATGAGATCGAAATTGGGATCGCCGTCCTGGATCGACATCAGGAGTTCATCTGCCGGGCCTGTGAGACGTTTTTGAACATCTGCCACCAACTGTTCGCGCGCTTTTAGCAATGTGTCGAGTGGTACATAGACAAGGTCGATATCGACCGACAATCGCGGAAGGTTGCGACAGAACAGGTTGACCGCCGTGCCACCCTTGAGCGCGAATTGCTCTTCTTCGGCAACGACTGGTATCGCCCGAATCAGCAGATCAACCTGCGCTGCATATTCGTTACGGGCCATCGTGGTCGACCTGGTGGGATGGTTGGGCAAACTCTGCTGGCACTACAAGCTCATATTTAGGTAGATATCGTCCCCCATGTACGATCATGCGGGGGCCGCTGCCGAAGTCGATTTTGTCGCGCTCCATGTGCGCTAGCCACTTGTGCCCGTGGCGATCGGCAAACAGGAAGAAAAGCCTTTTCACCTTCACGCTTCTACATGCCTCCAACAACATCTGAAGCCGTCCCGGCCGGAGCATTGTCAGGCCAGGAAAAATCATATCTATGACATGAAAGCTTTCTTCGTCGGGAAGCTCGTTTAGCGCTTCCAATATCGCCCGTTCTGGCGTCGAGCGGCGTAGCGGCCATTTCCACGGGCTCGGACTACCCTTTTGCTCCGGATCAAAATCGTTGTCGTCTAGGCCAATAGGTTGGCCTGCAAAAAGCTGGCGTCGACGCATTTGGAACTTGGCATCGAGCGGGAGTTTGGTCAACCAGTTCGGCGCGTTGCCATATACATACACGTTCGAACTGCGCCCGAGCGCGACATAGTGATTATGCCCCGCCAATGTGAGCGCAGTCATTCCGCCGATATGGAAATCATAATCCATTATCCATTGCGCCGATAGCACCGCCATTTTCCAATCGTGCATATCGGACGGGTCTGCGTGCGGATAAGGTCGTCTGTACACACCGCGGGTCACACGATTCAGCCACCCTTGGCGGTCATAGCCGTGGGCCGAGCCTCTCCCCACACCTTGTTCGGTCAGCCATGGGGAATCCACAAAGAATCCGGGCGGTACCGCGCTAAGAACGAACTTTAGAGAATTGCCATTAGGTTTATTCATGATGAACTAGTTAAAACATCGGTAAAAGACCTTCAATCGCCCACTTTACTAAATGGCAAAAACGTGTGTCTTAGAAGAACATTATCCCGCTTTTTTAAAGTAGACCGATCAATTTGCGTCGCAATGCCACCACCGGCAGGGCTTATAATCGCGAAACCTGAAGGTCAGCGAAAATTTTACCCAAAACATAGGTCTTTAAGCGCGGAACGGCCCGGTTTCGCTATTATTGTGTTGCCAGTTCAACTCCGGCAAACCCTTGAAAATACTCATCATTACGCAGGAATACCCGTCCGCTTGCTTGCTATATGCCTACTAACAAAAACACAAAAAGCCCCACTGGCAACAGCGAGGTCTCTAAGGTTTTGTGTTTGCCAAGTAAGTTGGTTGCGGGAGTAGGATTTGAACCTACGACCTTCAGGTTGCAATGGAAACGGGAGCGCTAAGCAGGAAGCAGTTGAGGCGCTCGCATTGATAACAATCCAATCAGAGAGGGCATCGGGGACAGAGCTTTTGCCACCGGAGGATCGAGCACGATGCAAAGCGTACAGCCATGCAACCGTTTAGCAAAATCAGCTCTAACGCAACACTTATAATATTTACTGCGCAGTGAATATTGACATTTGGCCGTATATTCGGCAATAAGCCAATATTCACTGGGCAGTAAATATGCTGAAATTTGAGATTGAAGAACAGGAACTGCTGGACGGACTCGTCGATGCGATCGGTGCGCTACCCCAGGGAGACGCACACATTGATGGCCGCGAAGTAGCTATAGGCCCACGCGGCCGAGTAGACGCTGTCATCAACGCGGAGGTAGCCGGACGGCCTTTGCAGCTCATTGTCGAAGCGAAACGCGAAGCCTTTCCGCGCGATGTCCGCGAAACGATCTGGCAACTGAGGAATTATCTCGCGCATCTGCCCCAAGAGGCGCGCGAGGTCGTGCCGTTCTTCGTTGCCCGCGCGATCTCGCCCGGCGCCCGCGATATCCTGCGCGAAGAACGCGTTGGATACTACGACATGGGCGGGACGCTCTACATCCCCGCCAAGCACACATTCATCCATATCGATCGGCCACCTCCCCGCAAAAGCAGCAGAATATTCGATTCAGTATTCCAAGGGCAGAAAGCACGCGTTGTGCAAGAAGTGTTCAGTCGTCGTAACGAATGGCTGGGTGTCAAGCAGATCGCTGAAAATACAGAAGTGTCCCCCGCCACGGTATCCGCCACGCTCACCGAAATGGAACGCCGTGAATGGTTAGACGTCGAGGGTGCGGGTCCATCGAAGCTGCGTCGCTTGCGCGCGCCTCGCCTGCTGCTTGATGCTTGGACCGCCTTTATCGCTGATCAGAAGCCACCCAAGCTTGTACGCTATTATGTGCCCGATGTTGACGCGGACATGCTTTCGCACCGCCTTGACGAAGCCTGTCTTCGCGCCGATGCGGTCTATGCTGTCACCGCCGAGGCAGCGGCGCAAGCCTATGCCCCTTATCTGTCGAATATCTCGCAGCTGCGATGCCGCATCATTCCTGGCCCACGGCAACAGGCAGCCATCGAAATGATGCGTGCTCGTCCGGTCAACGAGGGCTGGAACCTCGGGATCATCGAGACGCGCGCGCGGGGAGATGTCACGGTCGGCGAACGGCTCGGTGGCGTCTGTCTCGCCCCTCCCTTGCAGGTCTATCTCGATCTTCTACAGGGCACCGGCCGGTCCAAGGAAATGGCGGCGCATCTTCGCGCCGAGAGGCTGGACTCCTGATGGTTAAGCCACAGACCATGGGCGGATATGAGGCTGCGGTTACCGACGGGTGCGAACGCGTGCTGGTAACGCTCTTGCGCGGTTTAGGACCTTGGAAGAACTCGGTATACTTAATTGGCGGTCTAGCGCCGCGCTACTTGGTCGCAGCACGTCCGCCCGAAGTGCCTCGCCACGCTGGGACGGGCGATGTCGACGTCGTCGTCGATATGGGCCTCCTTACCGAAATAGAAGCCTATGCGACACTCGAGGAAAACCTGCTCGCGATGAAATTCGAGCGTGGTACCAACCAAAGAGGCGACAAGGTATCTTGGCGGTGGCAGGCGAAAGTTGATGGCGGGGCGACCCTGATCCTGGAGTTTCTTGCGGACGCGCCCAATCTAAGTGGAGGGAAGGTCACGGAGCTGCCAACCGATAGTCAAGTCACCGCGATGAATATTCCACACGCCTCGATGGTGTTCGATCTACACGTTTCCAAGGAGATAACAGCAGAGCTGCTCAACGGTGGAGGGCGTGCCACCGAAGTCGTGCGGCATGCTGACATAGTCAGCTTCACCTGCTTGAAGGCTTTCGCCTTCAACGATCGCTTCGAACGCAAGGACGCGCATGACCTAGTCTATTGCCTCGAGCATTACGCAGGGGGACTTGAAGCTGCGAATATCGCATTCAAAAGGGCGCTAGAGGGCGAGCACGAAGCTGTCATTCGCGCAGCGCTGGCTATCCTGACCGTGCGGTTTTGTGACCCTAATCCTGAAGAAGCCCACCTTCGCGACGGCCCAGTCGCCGTCGCTCGATTCGAGGACGACGATGCAGATATTGACCGCGATGAGGAACTAAGGAACCGTCGCATCCTGCGCCAGAGGCGTGCGGCCGATTTAATGCGCGCCTTCCTCGATCCTTTTAAGTAAAGCAGTGCTTTCCGATCACCAGAGAAGCACACTGACAAGCGCCCAATTTAAATCTGCTTCCTGAAATTTATGGCAAAATTCGCCAAAATATCGAGGGTCGGCGCATTACCAAAACCTGAAGATCGGGGAAAACGACACGGAAAACGTGGGTCTTCACCTCTCGAAGCACCCATTGTGCGTTACTGGCGTTACCGGCGGCGCGTCGATAGTAAGCATCCGTTAGCGGCCGCCTTGCGGGATCCAATTTGATCGACGAGTTACGCACCGGTGCTAGCGCTGGTGTTAGCACCGGTTTTAGAGACGGTGC
>JBATDO010000287.1:0-2935 GCA_049663505.1 Sphingorhabdus sp. | reverse complement strand
TCGGCGTCTACCGGTTCCAGCGAACGTAAGCGCAGGATATTTTTTGCATAAAAAGAATAGGGGTCGGACTTGAGTTGATCGAAATCAGTGATCGAAAGTGCGACACGTCGCTGGGAAAGGCTGGGGCAGATTGTGGGCCTCGGCGCTAGTGGCTCCCGTTGGACAGGACGGTCAATTTGCCCGGCAAGCTTCAGTAGCCCAGATTCAATTTGTAGTTGGTCACCAAGTAATGCCTTGATGCGCAGCACGAAACGCGACGCAACGGTGGGGCCGCTGCGATCCCGTTTTGCACGGGTAAGCAAGACTTCGGTTGCGCCTAGCGCTGTTGCGAGATCATGAGCCGAAAGCCCGACATTTCTGTCCAGGGTTGGCAATCCCAAGGTTCGCCTGATTGCCGGCGCCAACCATGGATCGGGTTGCGCCAGTTGTGGCCAGCTTGCCTCATTGAGGCCACCACAAATCATTATGTCAGCTCTTTGCATGCGAGCCTCGAGCAATCCGTAAATTGCTACTCTTGGGTGTCCACCATAAGGCGGACGCACTACCGAGTAGCCAAGCATTTCAGCCAGGATCGCGGGAATAGCGGTTTGATCTGCATGTCCCATCGCCGCCAGGTTGCACGTGGCGAACTGTTCCCACAGGCTCGCCAGTTGACGCCCAGTAGTCCCACGCCAGACCGCAGCTTGCGTGAGGTTATCGGCGACTGATTGGATTGCTTGCATGACATCAGAAAAGTTGTTGCCTGTCACGTCATGGAGAATGGACATCTGTGCAGAAAAATCCTTCCACCAGAGATGGAGTGACGTGTCATTCGGCGCCTTTTGCTGCACTACAAAATTGATTGCGTTCAAACCCACACCCTGTGCTGGGCCGCGCAATAGCAGGTCCAACTTGCGCGCATTATCCAACCATTCGAGGCGCTCGTCGCCCGAATGCACCAAGGGATGCTTCGCAACGGCAAGCAGCGCAACTGGCGAGAACCGGTCCGCAATTGCTTCAGCCAGCGCCAATATCATTGTACCGTGCGGTGTTTGCAAAATGGGAATGCCCGCACTGTCATCGACAAGGATTTCCCACCTGTTCAATTGCGCGCTAACTCTCACGGCAAGTTCCCGGTCTGGGGTCACGATACAAATACGCTGCCCGACCCTTTCCAACGACGCCCGAACCTTGATAGCGATTGCCCGTGCTTCCTCCGCACTATCGGACGCCTCTAGCAACGTGACATGTGGCAACTGTTTACGAATGCCAGGTAGATCACGCCAGTCCGCAGTTTGCTCAGGCATGCAGAATATTTCTGAGATAGTGCCTGCTTGGCGGATCGATTGAGTTGTAACAATATTTTCAACGTCATCTCGTTGCACTCCCATGCGATCCATCAATAGCTTCAGGTGAAACTGCGGATGGGTTTCATGATTACGGGGCGGGAATATATCAGCATCGGATTTTACGTGCGGCCCGAGTTTTGCCCACTGGGCTTCTGGCATATCCGTATCCAAGCCAGGCATGATAACGCTGCCTTGAGGCATCTGCGCAATACGCTTCAGAACACGAGTGATGGACCTAGCCGAGGTCGTGATGCCACAAGCAACCACTCGTTCAAAAGGGTTTACTCGCAATCTATGCTCAAGTCTGTCCAGGAGTTGATTGCGTCGGTCAGATGGTCCCAGCAGCCTTCGCTTGGCCAGTTCTATGCGGTAGCCTTTGAGTATCAACAGAAGTTGGCCATAGGATCGCTGCCAATGCTCGGCGAGATCCGCCTCAACGCTGATCTCAGCGAAGCGCTCGAAAGCAACTTCCTCGATTTCAAGTTCGTCGATCAGTTCAGCGAGTTTGCGAGCAAGCCGCAGTGCTTCTGCTGCTTTTATCGGTTGCAAGTCCTTGCGATATTTGACGACCAGTTCTGCAAGCAACATTAACCGGTGCGCAGGCTCGATAACAGGCCATATCGGCTCGTCGAGGACCAACGGGTCCAACAAAGGACCCAGCGTTTCATCAAGTGCCATATCTCCGATCGCAACCATGCGCGGAAGCAGCATTCCAGGCGCGGCCTGTCGGACAAACGCCTCAGTCATTGCCTTTATCGCGCGGTTGTTTGGAAGCAGCAGGATAATGTCGCTGATCGACAGCTCCGTAGCCTTTTGATCGAGAATGAAATTCACCGTGGCATCCGCAAAGTGAGTGCCAATTGGCACGTTGAAAATGCCCGGCTGGCCAATCTGGCGGTCAGCCGCCTTCATGTTCTGCCAGCTTTTGCTCAGTTGCATCAATCGCGGCAGGGTAGCCTACATCGAACCAAAGCCCGTGGTGAACCAGTCCAAAGCAACGCCCCTGTTCTATCGCCCGGTCCCAGAATATGTTTGTCGAAAATATTTCCGAAGGCGGATTTACGATAATCCTCTTGGACAGCATCTGGATACCAGTCCAAACGAAAGTTCCTTGCCGACCCGCCCGACGGCGGGCCAGACGACCATCGCATGACATGTCAAAATCGCCCTGCCCTTGGGTATTGTTCGCTTGTGCGAACGGGATCACGAGCATCAAGACGTCCATGAGGTTGTCATCCCAGATTGACATGAGACGTTTGAATGCATTTTCACCGTCGTCAGTCCACCAATTGTCTGCATTTACACATATGAATGGATCGCTATCGATGAGGGGCAAGGCGCGCACCAAGCCTCCGCCTGTATCTAGAAGGACATCGCGCTCATCCGAAATTGCGACTTCAAAGTCATCTGCAAATCGCGCCATATGTTGCTCGACCTGTGTTGCCCTGTAATGTGCATTTATGACGACCTTGCCAATTTCGGCATGGCGTAAATGGTTCAACACATGGTCCAGCAAAGCAACCCCTCCCACCTCAATGAGGGGCTTAGGACGATCAGCTGTCAGAGGCATCATCCTTGTGCCTTTTCCCGCCGCCATGATCATGGCG
>JBATDO010000286.1:0-3912 GCA_049663505.1 Sphingorhabdus sp. | reverse complement strand
GTCATACGGCGTGCGAGGCAGCATGAACCGTGTAGAAGGAGATGTTCCCTACCTTATCTCGGCACCGGTGCAGGCAGACAAGACCGGTGCATCGATCGCTGCATTAATAAGCAATTACAAGTCGTTCCTGACCGACAAGGGCATCACAATGGAAGAACGCGACCGAATCGTGGGTGGCAACATCCGCGAATTGCCGGGCAGCTTTGAAACATCTGGGGATGTCCTGGGAGCCATGCAGCGCAATGTCTTGTATCGGCGTGCCGATGATTATTACGCGACCGTGGCAAGTGAGTATCGCGAAATGACGCAGGCAGGGCTCGACAGTTCGATCCGCGCCCTAGTAAATCCTGACAAGTTTACATGGGTAATCGTCGGTGACGCGGTCAAGGTCAGGCCGCAATTGGAGGCGCTTGGATTGCCAATTGAAATTCGGGGCGAAGCTGTTAAATCTGCTAACAGCAGTGAAAGTAAATCATCAAAACCAAGGAGTAAGGATATGGCTGCAGTAGATGGCGATTGGGACGTAACGATCAAGAGCCCGATGGGTGACCAGAAAGCGGTTCTGACTGTCAATAGCGACGGAAGCGGATTTACCGGCAAGATGGTTGGTGGACTGGGTTCGATGGACATAAATGGCGGCAGTGTTGATGGAAACACCATCAGCTGGAAAATGGACATGACCGTTCCAATGCCCATGACACTTGATGCGACTGCAACCGTTGACGGTGATGCGATCGCGGGCGAAGTAAAGGCAGGAGCTTTTGGTTCGATGGGTCTTTCGGGAACCCGCAAGTAATAACGCCCCGTTTGGGCGCATGTTCAACAAGGCCGTCTGCCAGCCATGGCAGGCGGCCTTGTTCTATTTTCGCGGGATGCTAAGGAACAGGTAACTGGGCATTTCACCCGAATCGCTCGAAAAGCCGGAGTTTTTCATGAACCAGCTTGCATCCGCTTCGCAGCTTCGCATGTCATTTCTGCGCTGGGCGCTCTTTGTGGTCCCGGGGATCATGTTTTTGGGCTTTCTATCCGGTGCTGTTTCGGGCTCTGGCGAGGAAAACAGCTGGTTTGCAACCTTGATCAAGCCCGAGGCCCAGCCCCCGGGTTGGGTCTTCGGGGTAACATGGTCTGTCCTGTATTTGTTGATCGGCGTTGCATTCTCAATGATCCTGCATGCGCGCAGGGCGAATGGGCGTGGCTTGGCAATCGGGCTTTTCCTGGCGCAGCTTTTGCTTAACCTGTCATGGTCACCCTTATTTTTTGGTCAGCACAAGGTGACCGTGGCTTTTTACCTGATACTTGTCATTCTCGTGCTGGCAATTGCTACGACATTCGCTTTTGGCCGTATTCGCAAGGCAGCAGCATGGATGATGGTCCCATATCTTGTATGGCTGAGTTTCGCCTCGATTCTGAATTATCAAATAGATCAGCTCAATCCCGATGCCGAGAGCCTTTACGTTCCGGCTGCCAATACCCAGATAAGAAATGGCAGCTGATCTTGCAGCCGTAATGGAGTGAATGACATGCAGAGCGAAAAACGTATTTTTGACGATCTGGCAAAGGTGTTGACCGGAGTTGCCGGGACTGTTGCAGGCATGGGCCGCGAAGCCGAGGCAAGCATGCGAGAGCGCGCACGTGAATGGGCAGGTGGACTGGACCTTGTTAGCAGGGAAGAGTTTGATGCTGTAAAGCAGATGGCAGCGACCGCCCGTAACGAAGCTGACGCGCTTGCAAAGCGGGTTGCAATACTTGAAGCGGCTGCAGGTCTCGGCGCAAAGCCAAAGACAGCATCCAAGCCCAAGACCGGCACCAAAAAGGCGCCGCCCAAGCCGTAACGGGTGTTTTCCACAGTCAGCCCACAGACTTGTTCTGCAGTTTGCGGCAACACCCTTGCGTGCGGTTCCCGTGCGGTGCAGACTCTTTCAACCAGGGTCAGCAGGCAAAACATGCACGATAGTGAAGAAAATCTAACCGAGTTCGAGCGTGATGAATCTGCGCCGGTGGATATGCTTGCAGCCCTTTTCGAAGCGCGAGGCTGGTCATTCGAGCTCGAAGGTGAGGATGAAATTACAGCAGAGTACAAGGGCAGCTGGACCAGCTACCAGATCCGCGCGATCTGGCGTGAGGAGGATAACGCCCTGCAATTGATCGTGTTGCCCGATGTGACCGTACCAAGTGATAAGCGTGACACGGTTTATACAGCCTTGGGCCTCATCAACGAGCAATTGTGGCTAGGTCATTTCGACATGTGGTCGGCAAACGGGATATTGCTGTTTCGGCATGGGACGTTGCTGCCACCCAATGGATTACTCAGCGTCGACCAGGCGCAAACGATCATCGACGTCGCAATCGACGAGTGCGAACGATTTTACCCGGTATTCCAGTTCATCATCTGGGGTGACAAGACGCCTGCCGAGGCGATCGCCAGTGCGTTGATCGAAACGCATGGCGAAGCGTGATCAATCAGGGCGTTTCGCCCTTATCAGGTAGTGCATATATCCCATTGCGATGGGTTTGTGGCGATCATCCTGCCATGCGCGGGCCTCGACATTCGCCATTGTACGGCCCAGTCGGGTAACTTCACCCACCGCGAAAGTCGGCAATGGCAAGCCGCCGCGCATGAAATCGATGGTGACATTCACCTGCTTGATGGCGCTATCACTTCCCTTGGCCTGAAGCGCCCGGTAAATTGCGGCCACAGCAGCCATTTCGAGTAACCCGGAAATGGCGCCGCCATGCAGGAACCCCGGTCGACCCTGGACCTTGTCCGCATAGGGCATGGATATCACAGGCACGCCATCGATTTCGTCGACTACCGACATGTCCAATGCCAAGGCATATGGAGGTAAGCCCAAGATGCTCTTCATTGTCACGCTATGCGATCTCCGACCCGGATAAAGGTACCGCTGGCATGGGCAAGAAGATCGTCGACGTCACCATTGTGGGCGTAGCCACGCACAAAGCCGATGCTGTTGGTCAAATGGTAACAAATGCCGCGGCCATAGACGCGCTTTCCGGCAGGAGAAGGTCGCAGATAATCAATACGCAGGTCCATTGTGACCTGGGGACGAAATTCGCCCAACTTGGTCCATATCGACAGGCTCGTGGCATTGTCCATAAGGCTTATGACGACTGCGGATGCGAGAATACCCGTCTCAGGGTCTGCCACCAAGTCCTCACGCCAGTCAATTGCCAGTTCGACCCAGTCATCGCCGTGGCCAACATAATCGGTCCGCAAAAATCCGCCATGACCGAACTGACCCATCATCTTGTTGATCAGGGCCGGATCAAAGGACGCACCTTCTGGAATAGCGGTTCCTAAATCTGGTTTTAATGACACCATGCTATTTGCTTTCAACTGTCGGGCGGAACGATGGCGTGACGCGCGCGTTCGATAGGCTTTCATACGCGTAACCCGCCTTGAGAACAGCATGATCATGCCATTTCAGGCCAATGAAGCTCAATCCAACTGGCAGTCCACCGGACAGTCCCATCGGTACGGTGAGATGTGGGTATCCCGCAATCGCTGGTAACGCACTGGAGCTCGGGCCGGAAAAGGCATCGCCTTTTCCCAAGGTCGACACCCATGCAGGCCCGTTTGTCTGGGCAACGATGACATCGAGCTTGTGAAGTGCGAAAAGACGGTCAAGTCCCTGTGGGCCGGCAAGCTCTTTCGAAACCGACAGGGCGTCGAGATAGTCTTTGGCTTCGAGACTCGATTCCTTCTGTGCGAGTTCAAAAATATCCTGGTTGAAATACTGCAGTTCGGTATCGGCGTTGGCAGTGTTGAATGCGATAATATCGGCCAATGTCCTGTGCGGCACGAGTCCGGAAGGGAGATCCTTCAGGTAATTGGCAAGATCAGTTTTCAGTTCGGCGAGCAAAACCTTGAACTCGGATTGCCCCATTTTCTGG
>JBATDO010000285.1:0-6276 GCA_049663505.1 Sphingorhabdus sp. | reverse complement strand
CACCGGACCAATGGAGGCGGGACATGCCGGACACTGATGCAGCCAGCGCGAGCAAGCTGGCTTGGCTGCGCATTTTGTTGTGGGCCGTCGCGCTCACGGCCGGGGTGGCGAGCCTGATCTATTATGGCAGCAAGAACTCCAAGCCAGACAGCACCTCCTCAAGCTATGCTTCTGCCTTTGGCGGGGCATTTGAACTTGTGGCACCTGATGGGGCAAAGGTGACAGACCAGTCGCTTGCTGGAAAGCCTTACGCGATCTTTTTCGGTTTCACGCGGTGCCCTGATGTCTGTCCGACAAGTCTTGCTCGTATGGCGCGGCTTCGAAAATCCCTTGAGGCAGATGGCTTGAAGTTCAATATCGTGTTCGTCTCGGTTGATCCCGAACATGACAAGCCTGCTGACATTGGTAGCTATGTCGAATTGTTCGGGACACCCATAATCGGATTGACGGGTAGCCAGGCACAACTGGCCAAGATCAAGAAGGGCTTTGGTGTTTACGTCAAGCGTGTCCCGATGGATCCGGCCAAGCCCAATGGCGACTACACCATCGATCATACGGCCGCGATCTACCTCATGAGCGCCAAGGGTGAATTCGTGTCCACTATCGATCACGCCGAAGCTGACACCGTGGCGCTGGAAAAGCTCAAGCGGATTATCGGTTAGACCAATTACCTGTATGTATTTGATAGGGAATATTTGAAATGATTGGCTCGATTTCTGCGGCTGCCCACTCACTTGCCGAGCACATTCCTGTCTGTCGGCAACGCAATGCCGAACGGTGGATCCCGTCAATCATTGTCGCGAGCCGAGCGGGTGTGGGTAATGATGATGCAAGCAAGTCTACACCATCGAGGCCGCCGGCACCCAGTTTTGAAGACCCTAAAATGGCGCAGGCATCTCACCAGCTATTGATGTCGCAATCACTGCCCATTCATCAACCGAGAGGGCCTGGCTTTCGTTTCGCGCGTTGCTTCGTTTGCATCGATATTTTTAGTGTGGCAGTTCCACTTTTGCACGTTCTGACCGGAGTTCAACGCCGGCCCAGCCGGAGAGAATGATGACTGGTCGCAATCGCGTGCACTTGTTGTTTAGCCGTCTGCACAAGTGGCTGGCGATTGGTATCGGATTGCAGGTGCTGATCTGGTTTGGAAGTGGCGCATTCATGAGCTTCGTTCCAATCGAAACCGTACGCGGTGAGCACTTGGTCAACCGCAACCAAGAGGTTCCTTTGCCCGGCAATATAGATCTCACAAATATCGCACAGCATGTCTCTAGCGGGCCCAGCGGCGTTCTTTCAGTTCAAATTCTGGAAGTGGATGGAGCGCCTGTTGCGTTGATCAAGAGCAAAAAGACAGGGATCATCAGGATTGACCTGAAATCCGGTGCGATCCTTCCTGTGCTCGATGCACAGGCGGTGCAACGGATTGCGAAGGCAAGTTGGCTCGGCGATCCGAAAATCGGCACCTCTGCTACGTGGATTGTAAAGGAACCGGGGGATTATCGCGGTGACGTGCCTGTCTGGCAGGTACGTTTCGATGACCCCGATGCAACCAGCGTTTATATTGAACCTGGCACGGGCAGGATTTTGGCAGTGCGCACGCGTACCTGGCGCGTTTATGATTTCCTGTGGGGTCTTCACATCATGGATTGGAAAGCCCGCGAGAATATCAATACACCATGGTTGTTTGCATTTGCCTTGAGCGGCGTCGCATTTGCATTGGCAGGCGCTGTCTTGCTGTTCCTGCGATGGCCTCGCCGAAAGCGGCGCAAAGCGCATTGACACAAACTGTCTATGCGAAAGGCTTTTGACCAAGGTGTTCGGCTTTTGAAGGGAATTACACTTGAAAAAAATAGCCCCGTGCCCAAGGCCGTGGCGATTAGGAATGCGACCCGAAATCATGCGTCGAACTTGGTTGTGCAGACCAATTTTTTCAAAAATGGTCCAGGCGGCTTGTAGATGCCTGCAAGCCCAAGTCGGCGAGGGGGATGCCGCTTAAGATTGCAATTGAAGCCTGGGCCAAAAAAGGGAGGGAAAGGCCCAAGTGTCTGAGTTGACGGCACCTACCGCCTACCTGTGATCACATTCTAGCAGTGTGATCGCCTCCACCAATACGGCATTTGGCCCGTACAAGCGCGATTTGGAGCTAGAGGCCTGCCTCGACAGCGATACGAACGGCATCTGCTGCATTCGAGGTCGATAGCTTCTTGAACATCAGCATGCGGTGCATTTGCACCGTTTTTTCGCTCAACGAGAGCTGGTGGGCAATCTGCTTGGTTCGAAATCCGCGTGCCATTTGCTGCAATATCTCGCGCTGGCGCGGCGAAAGGCGTTCAACGATTTCGGCTGCCTGTTGTTGGCGCACCAAGCCGATGCTTTCTTCATCCGGCATGACCTCGATCTGCGAGCCGACAAACAATTCTACATTGCCGTCATTGTCGAATAGCGGCGCGATCATGACCGCATTGCGAAATGCCGAGCCGTCCTTTCGGTAGTTTATGAGCTCGGCCAGGGCGGGGCGGCGCGCGTGGATGGCTTGGCGCAGCTTTTCCGACTGGGTGTTTTCGGTGTCCGGACCACGCAGGAAACGGCAATTGCGGCCAAGCGACTCTTCTTCGCTATAGCCTGACAACTCGCAAAAGGCGGCGTTTACCGCAATGAGCGGGTTATCCGCCTGGAGCGGGTCACTGACGACGGTGGCGATCGGGCTATAACGAATTGAATCCAAAACAGGATGCCGGTGACGTGTGGGGGAATTTTTATGCATTACGGGGTTTCTACCTTGGCAACAAGGTGCCGCAAAAAGTCAGCCGTGGCAATATGTTCGTCAAGCCTTTGCAAATGACCCCTGCACGATGTGCAGATTATTCAGCGCCGACGCGCTCCACATCTGCTCCCACGAGCTGCAGTTTCTCCTCCAGGCGCTCATAGCCTCGATCAAGATGATATAGGCGACTGACATGCGTTTCGCCTTCGGCGACCAGCCCGGCAATAACCAGGCTCATCGATGCCCTGAGATCGGTCGCCATCACTGGCGCGCCCGTCATTTTCTTTACGCCGTGAACGATTGCAGTACGGCCCTTTGTCTCGATATGGGCACCCATGCGGTTGAGCTCAGGGACATGCATGTAGCGGTTTTCAAAGATTGTCTCGGTAAGGACGCTTGCGCCCTCGGCCATGCAAAGCATCGCCATGAACTGTGCCTGCATATCGGTCGCAAAGCCTGGATAGGGCGCAGTCGAAATGGTGAGCGGCTTGAGCTTGCCGTCCGATGCAACCCGAAGGCCCCCCTTGACTTCCTCCACAATGACGCCGACTTCACGAAGTGCATTGACCGTTGCATCCATCTCGCTTGCATTTGCGCCAACCAACTCGACATCGCCGCCGGTGATTGCTGCAGCGCAGGCATAGCTGCCGGCTTCGATCCGGTCACTCATTACGCGGTACGTGGCTCCGTGTAGCCGGTCCTTGCCGTGGATCGTGAGATCGGAACTGCCAATGCCTTCGATTTCGGCACCCATTGCCACAAGAAGATTGCAAAGGTCGACGATCTCGGGTTCGCGTGCTGCATTGTGGAGCACGCAGGTACCCTTGGCGAGACTTGCTGCCATCAGGGCATTTTCTGTGGCACCTACCGAAACGACGGGAAAAGTGTAGCTTCCCCCGGGCAATCCCTTGCGGGCGACGGCCTTGACATAGCCTGCAGCGACTTCGATTTCGGCACCGAAAGCCTCGAGCGCCTTCAGGTGGAGGTCGATCGGCCGGTTTCCGATGGCACATCCGCCCGGCAACGAAACCGTCGCTTCGCCTGCTCGCGCGAGCATCGGGCCAAGCACGAGGATCGATGCGCGCATCTTGCGTACGAGGTCATAGGGGGCAACTGTACTGGTCAGGCGCGTCGTTTCAAAGGTCATCACCCGACCGAAATCCTCAGGCCGTGAGCCCGCGACCGTGGTGGAGGTGCCGAACTGGTTCATCAGGTGTTGAAAGCCGTCAATATCAGCAAGTCGCGGCAGATTTCTTAAAGTCAGCGGCTCATCGGTAAGAAGTGCACAAGGGATCAGCGTCAATGCGCTGTTCTTTGCACCCGAAATTGGGATCTTGCCCTTGAGCGCTTTGCCGCCCCGTACGATTATCTTGTCCATCGCCGGTATTTAACGGGATTCAGTCAGCGCGCAAGGTCATGATTTGGCGATCACCTCTGCGACCTGGCCAAGCCGTTCCTTGCCAAAAAAAATCTCGTCACCCACAAAAAAGGTCGGCACGCCAAATGTCCCACGCGCAACCGCAGCTTCGGTATTGGCAACGAGCCTGGCCTTGGTTTCCGGTTTTTCTGCCCTTTCCAATAGCTCCTTGCCGTCGAGCCCCGCCTCCTCGAGCGTGGAGGCCACGATTTCCGGTTGGGCAAGGTATAGTCCTCGTTCCCACATTCCCGACATCAGCGCGTCGGTTGCAGCCATCAAGCAGCCGGCATCGTCTGCCCCCACGAGTGTCCGCATGGCGCAAAGGCTGTTGACCGGAAAGTGCGGATTGAAGTGGAATGATATGTGGTGCTTGGAAATAAAACGGCGGAATTCCAGTTGCTCATATGCAAGCTTTGCTGGCGCATCGGCATATCGGACCATCGGCGCGCTGTTGCCCGTGGCCTTGAATACGCCGCCAAGCAATATCGGCACATAGACAGCCTCGCATTGATTGTCTGCGCAAAATTGTGGGAGCACCTTATGTGCAAGATAGCTATTTGGTCCACCCACGTCGAACAGGAATTCAAATATGCGTGCCATCAGAATGTCTCCGTCCAAGGCCTGAGGTCCATCTCTTGCGTCCACGCACTGCGATGCTGCTTGTGCAGTGTCACATATGCCGCAGCGATCGCGTCAGGCGAAAGTATCTTGTCGCTGGCCTTTGCACTTTCGAAATCTGGGCGCAGGTTCTTCAGGAATGCGGTATCGATGCCGCCGTCTATGACCACATGTGCCACATGGATATTATGCGGACCCAATTCGCGTGCCATTGATTGTGCAAGCATGCGCAAGGCCGCCTTTGCCCCGGAGAACGCACTATAGCCAGGGCCTCCCCGCAGGCTGGCGGTTGCACCTGTGAATATGATCGTACCCGACTTTCGGGCCATCATGCGCGTTGCGACCTCGCGGCCCATGAGGAAGCCCGCAAATGCAGCCATCTCCCATACCTTGCGGTACACTTGTGCACTGGTCTCGATCACCGGGAAATTGACGTTGGCGCCGATATTGAACACTGCGACTTCAATCGCTCCGATGTCACGTTCGATTGCTTCGACGATCCCTGTCACCTCTTCCTCGACCCGGGCATCGCCAGGATAGGCGCATGCCGCGTGACCTTCGTCGCGAATGGACTGAGCGAGCGCCTCAAGTTGCACGGCATTGCGGGCTCGACGGTTGACGCAGGCTGTCAGTCCTTCGCGTGCAAAGGCACGCGCTATAGCGCTTCCCGTTGCGTCACCGGCTCCAATGATCAGTGCTGCGGCCATGTCCTTCTCCTTGGCACCTTATGGATCACAATGACAAATATCGAAACAGGGTTATCTCCCGTTTTCGCAACAGGACGTCGATTTTTGCCATGCGAACCAGAACCGTGATTGACATCAATATCGGTTGAGGCGCCCAGTCGGCTCCTATGATCAGCGACAACTGCACCATCCCGATTGAGCGCGAGATGCTCTTTGGTGCAACTCGGTTTTGTGATTTCGAGCTGAAGACGGTGGCCCGCACCGCAAATGCCCAGGTGCCGGTTGAAGCGCTTTGCGAGCGAGGTAATTGTACTTGTGCAATTTGGCGATTTTGAAGGGCGCACCGTGCAGGCCCATGAAGCAGGCGCGAGTTCGCCCGGATCGAAGCAATCAGGTTGCGTTGACCGTGTTCATGCCTTTTCGAGCGTGCATTGCAATGGGTGTTGGTTCTTCTGCGCGAAATCCATGACCTGTGTCACCTTGGTTTCAGCCACTTCATAGGTGAATATGCCACAGACTCCGACACCCTTTTGATGGACGTGCAGCATTACCCGCGTCGCCTGGTCGGTATCCATTTGGAAAAATGCCTTGAGCACGTGGACGACAAATTCCATTGGCGTGTAATCGTCGTTGAGCAGCAGGACCTTGTAGAGGTTTGGCTTTTGTGTCTTGGGTCGCGTACGCGTCGCCAGGCCAACGCCGGGCCTGCCGCTGCCGCCTTTGTCTTCGTCATCGTCGATCATGAAAATCTGCATATCCCTAAAATAGGACAGGGTGGGGGGGTACCGCAA
>JBATDO010000284.1:0-3423 GCA_049663505.1 Sphingorhabdus sp. | reverse complement strand
TGATGATCGTGACGTCGATTGTGCCAAACCCGTTATCCCTGGGCGTACAGAATGCCGCAACTTCCAATCTTCAGGTGAATATTCAGATTGCTGAGCTGGAACATCGGGCCGTGGACCCACGATGCTCATGTCTCCACACACCACATTAAACAACTGCGGCAGTTCATCCATACTGGTTTTCCGTAAAATTCTTCCGATCCGCGTAATTCTCGGATCGTTTTCCATTGTGGCGTGGCCGCCACGCCTTTCTGCATCAACAACCATTGTTCGGAACTTGTAGATCGTGAATTCTTGACAATATCTGCCGACCCGTTTCTGTCGGAATAACACTGGCCCGGTGTCAGAGCACTTGATGATTAGTATCAAGCCAACAATCACCGGTGCACCCAGAGCGATGGAAGTTATAGATACCAAAAAATCAAATGCACGTTTCATCCGGCCCCTCTTTTATCAACGATGAAACAAAAACCGCCACCGCAAACGCGGTGGCCATGATTGCCAAACGAACCAAAATCGCATCGAATTGGAAAAGCCGGTCTAAACCAACGGCAAGAGCAAAAACAGCTAAACCCGAGGCTATGCGTGCAAAACTGGCTTTCGACATAAGGGTGGGGAGCATGGTCATCAAGGGAATTTTATCAAGCTTTGCCATAGCCAGCATGAGCCCGCAGCACAAAATTATTTGGAAAAACACCGTTGCCCAAACAAGCAACATTGCTGAATTCAACAAAATACCGGGCAACACCAAAATCGGAACTATCATAACGGACACGAGTGTTGTGCGAAGTACCGCTCCAGTCCGGTTGGTCGCATTTAGATAGGCTGAAAGCAGCAAACTCAGTGCCATGGGCGGTAAACCCAATGAGCCGATTTGAAATAGGCCACCTACGGTTCCTAGCGCCGTCGATGACATGGCTCCGTAGCCGAACGCTAATTCAACGATTGGTTGCGTAAAAAAAACTGAACCCACCGTCGCAAATAATGCTAACCTTAGAGCTAGTTGAATCTTGTGACCTAGTTCAAGACGAGCGCTAATCAGCCCACCATTGGCAAAAGCGCTGCTGACCCTCGTGAGTGTGATCGTTGTGATCGCACTTAATAGGACAGCTGCAGGTAATTCAACCAATTTCTGAGCATAATTTAATGATGCGACTGCCCCCACTCCGGTGAAAGACGCCGCTGCACGCACTACATTGGGTACAACTAACGATAAAGTGGTGGCCGCAACGGCTGCGAAAAATGTCCGCCACGGTATGGCGACATTTTGGTCGCTTTTTGCCGGCCGCCGCCACACGATGTTCGGCATTGAAAGAAGCTGAGACAACAATCGCAAAGCGGCTCCAGCCGCCACCCCAAGAGCTATGTGCCAAAATATAGATTTTGAAGCGTCGGCCAAAAATAGTCCCGCGATCAAGGCGAGGTTAAAAAATAGTGTCCCGAGCCCGGTCATGAAGTAGCGGCCCGCTGCATTCAAATAGGAACCGGAAACACCTGATAGCGCAGACAACGGAATTGCTAACGCGATAAGGGCAACTGATGCAGGACTAAGCAGTCCGTTCGGCATGTCCAGCCCAGGAGCGAAAAACCGAAACACCAGATTCGGGCTTATAAAGCACAACACAGCGAACAATCCAAAAGCCGCCAGAATTAGTGAGAACGCGCGCCAATACAGTCGCACCCCCGCGTCTTGGTCGAGCTGTTTGAACTGTGGCACAAGAACGGCACTCAGTCCGCCAGCAACCAAAATGTTAACTAGCAAGTCTGGCAATGACATTAAAACGACCGCGTAGTCTGCACCTGCGGATGTGCCCAATCGCGCTGCGAGCATAAGCTCTCTCACAACACCGGACACGCGGCCGAGCAATAACCCCATTGCAAGGAGCGCTGTTGCTCCGCCAAGCCCTTTCGTTAATAATGAGAAATTTCGGATTTCTGCGATTCTCATTTAAACTGTTTTTCTATTTTTCGTCCGCATGTCTGCCACGATTGATGAAACAATTTTTGCAGACTTCGATCGGTTCAATTCCAACGCAGATTTGGACAATTCAGAGCTGTCAGCGTAAGATTTTTTCAGTTGGCTCACTTCAAGCCCAAAGTCCATGCTGCTCTTGATTTCGTCCACTGAACTTGCCTGCCGGTGAAATGTTCGAGACAGTATCGCCGCGCTTGAACCAAGGCGCACATGTTCAGCCAAAATACGCTCGGCTGGCAACATGCCTTCCCCAATCCGTGCAATTCCTCCTATTCCAAATGGAACTGCGGCATCGCGCAAAATTTCAGCCATTGCAGCGACCTCCCCATTGAACAAGGGTTCGAACATAAACGTTAACCCCTGGTCTAACGTGAGGTCGTTTAAGCCAATATGCACCTCGTCAACGCCGGGTACTGAAATGGATTCGCGCAGAATGCTGACTGCAGCAGCGGTTTCCACCAAAAGGCTTATCGACGCGCGTCCATTCACCATGGACGCAAAGGACGTGACCTCTTCAATGCTACGAAACATGGGTAACATCAAAATATCTGCGCCTGCCGATATCGCTGCGTCAATTTCAATGCTACTGTTTTGATGAATAGGATTTGTGCGAACCATCAGAGTTGCAGCGCCGATGGCTTCCCGAACGGAAACAATGTCCGCGATTGAATGTTGACTCTTTAAAGTGTCGAGATGGCCCTGACGCTCGGCCTTCCCGAGAGTCTCTAGATCGATGAAAATGCGATCCACATTGTTTGTAACTGCGAAGTGAGCGATAGAAGGACATGATGTTATTAGAAATAGGCGCATTGGCAGTTCCAGATTTGTCCCATACGATTTTTGGGTTTATAATAATTTGAGATGGGTGCCCTGCGGCTCAATTGCGTAGCGCTATCCTGGAAATAGAAATCGACTCCAAGTATGATTGCGTCCCGCCTATTTGGCGGGAGGCTTTCGCTGATATTTCCAACCACTGAGCAGCGCAGCCTTCTGGCGGGACCCTGATGGCTAAATTCAAGACCTCTGGTGCAGCATTGGCTTGCGGGAAGTCAGCATTGGCAATTACAGTTTCAATGTTGCCGGCACATCGCAGCCTCAAAAATGGGCGGTCAGGAATAGAAGCGGGTACGCTTGAAACTTCAGCATTGAGATCATACGTTCCGGGTTTCAACATCAGCAGCTGCTTTGCCAGAATGCCGGAGCGCCCGCTTCCAGCTGATAGATAGAGACGATGAGACTGTCTGCCTTCCGATTGACCTACCCTCTCTGATCCTAATTCTGCATCACGACTTAACACCCAGTCAAATGGAGGATAAGACGGCTCGATTTCAAATTTTCCATTATATATGTTCGTATTTTGTATTGGGCGATTACTAAGGCGAACTGCTTCATTGTAAAGACCATCTGCAACTGCCCTGTTAATGAGAGTCTGTTTTGGTTCAGGGTCAATT
>JBATDO010000283.1:0-4010 GCA_049663505.1 Sphingorhabdus sp. | reverse complement strand
ACGGGATGCGACGCTCGCCGGCTGGCCCAGTACCAAAAGCTCGCTGCTGGCGCTGGCGTGCCATTGCTTGCCACTAATGACGCTCTCTATGCAAAATCGGAATGCCGTCCACTCCATGACGTCCTGACTGCCATCCGCATGGGTACAGATGTCAGGGCGGCAGGACGGAAGCTGGAGGCAAATGCGGAACGCCATTTGAAGCCACATGTTGAAATGGCGCGGCTATTCGAGGACTGTCCCCGCCTGCTTTTGGAAACCGAGCATTTTCTGGAACGCATCACCTTTTCCCTAGATGACCTGCGCTACGAATATCCCCACGAACCTGTCCCCGAAGGCTGGCAACCCGATGACTGGTTGGCGCACCTGGCGTGGGAGGCAGCCCGAAAACGCTACGGCGAGATCCCCCCGAAGCTGCGGCTGAGAGTGGAAAAGGAACTGGTTTTCATCAGGGAGCAGAATTTTGCTTATTACTTCCTGACAGTCCATGACCTTGTGAAATTTGCCCGCGAACAATCGCCTCCAATCTTGTGCCAGGGACGCGGTTCGGCTGCAAATTCCGCGGTATGTTTCCTGCTCGGCGTCACCTCGGTCGATCCCATGCAGCATGACCTGCTGTTCTCGCGTTTCATTTCTTCTGATCGCAAGGAGCCGCCTGACATTGATGTCGATTTCGAACATGAGCGGCGCGAGGAGGTGATGCAATATGTCTATGACCGGTACGGCCGGCACCGCGCAGCGATTGCCGCTACAGTCATCCATTATCGCCCTCGCAGCGCTGTGCGTGAAGTAGGCAAGGCGTTGGGTCTGACCGAGGATGTAACCACGCGCATTGTAAGCACGGTCTGGGGCAGTTTTGGCAGTGGCCCTGACGAGCGGCGCATGCGTGAAGCCGGGTTTGATCCGGATAATCCGCAAATTGCACGCCTGAAGGCGCTGTCTGACAAGATACTCGAATTTCCCCGCCATTTGTCGCAGCATGTCGGCGGCTTTATCCTGACTGAAAACAGGCTGGATGAGACAGTCCCGATCCACAATGGCGCGATGAAGGATCGTACTTTCATCGAATGGGATAAAAATGACATCGATGCGTTGAAGTTGATGAAGGTCGATGTACTCGCCCTCGGGATGCTTACCTGCATTCGCAAGGCCTATGACATGATCCGCGATGAAGGTCTTGGCGATTATGATCTCAAGGTGGATATCGATTCCAATGATCCCGGTGTCTATGACATGCTGTGCCGGGGAGAAAGCCTCGGCGTGTTCCAGGTGGAAAGCCGTGCACAGATGAACATGCTGCCACGCATGAGACCAAGATCGCTATATGATCTCACCATCCAGGTCGCGATTGTCCGGCCCGGGCCGATCCAGGGCAACATGGTGCATCCCTATTTGCGTCGCCGCTGCGGCGAAGAAGAACCCGAATATCCCCGGCCTGATCCACCATATCCGGAAGATGAACTGGAAAATGTACTGGGCAAGACATTGGGTGTTCCGCTGTTCCAGGAGCAGGCAATGCAACTGGCCATTACTGCCGCCGAGTTCAGCGATGCCGATGCCAACAGGTTGCGCCGCGCGATGGCGACTTTTCGTAATGTTGGCGGCATGGAACATTTTGAGCAGATGATGGTAGAAGGGATGGTCAGGCGCGGCTATGAGCGCGCTTTTGCCGAACGTTGCTTCCAGCAAATCCAGGGATTTGGCAGCTATGGATTTCCGGAAAGCCACGCTTTGTCCTTTGCACGTCTCGTTTATGTGTCGTCCTGGATAAAATATTATCATCCTGCAATTTTTGCAGCAGCCCTGCTGAATTCGCAGCCGATGGGTTTTTATGCGCCCGCCCAGATTGTTCGCGACGCTGCAGAAAATGGCGTGACTGTACTGGGCATCGACGTGAACAAGAGCGGCTGGGACAATGCAATCGAGAATCAAGGGCTGCGTCTGGGTATGCGCCAGATAGACGGGTTTCGACAGGCATGGGCAACGTCGATCATGCACAATAGTCCCTTTGTATCTCTCGAAGAGCTCGCTCGTAACGCAGGCTTGCCATCGCGGGCACTGCATCTTCTCGCGGATGCTGACGCCTTGCGGTCACTGGGTTTTGATCGGCGAGGGGGTGCCTGGGAGGCGAGGCGGACACCTGCTGATGAGTTGCCATTATTTGCAGCAGCGGATGCGCGCGAGCTGGGTGCCGAACCGGATGTGCATTTGCCCGCAATGCCACTGGGCGAGCATGTCGCTGCTGATTACCAGACGACAAGGCTGTCTCTTAAAGGTCACCCGATGCAGTTTTTGCGAAAGCTGTTTTCCAGCGAAGGCGTGCTGAGTTGCGCTGCAACCGGAAAGGCCAAGCATGGTGCGCGTGTCCGAACGGCAGGCGTCGTACTAACCCGCCAGCGACCCGGGAAAGGCAACGCGATTTTCATCACCATCGAGGACGAAACGGGGACTACGAATGCGATGCTCTGGTCGCGGTTGTTTGAACGGCAACGCCGCGCGGTGATGGCGTCAAGGTTGATGGTCATCGAGGGGGAACTGCAGCGAAGCAAGGAAGGTATCGTCCACTTGATGGCAACCACGATTACCGATCGCACCAATGAGTTGTCACGGCTCTCCGAGGAACATGGGCCAGGACTTTCCTCTGGTCGATCAGGCAATTTCGCGCAGCAAACCGAGGCAACGCATGGTCACCCGCGCAATCTGCGGGTGCTACCGAAATCGAGAGATTTTCGTTAATCCTAGCCCTTGTCCTTCGCTGCCCTGCGAGCGGCCAGTTCTGCCACCGAGCCTGCACGCATAAAGGGGTTGGTTGCGCGCTCGAGAGCGATGGTAGTTGGCACGGTTGGCATGCCATGTTCGCGCATGGTGATGACTTCATCCATCCGCTGTGCCAATGCCAAATTGTCGGGCTCTACCGTCAGCGCGAAGCGGCCATTGCTGAGCGTATATTCATGCGCACAATATATGGCAGTCTCATCGCCAAGCGCCTCGAGCTTGCGCATGTTGGAATACATCTGGTCTGCAGTTCCCTCGAACAATCGCCCGCAACCCATCGCAAACAAGGTGTCCCCGACAAAAGCGACATGATCCTCGGCAAAGTGAAAAGCAATATGCCCGGATGTATGGGCAGGAACGTCAATCACAACTGACGCCGCAGCGCCCAACGATACAATGTCGCCGCCCTTGACCTGGACGTCAAGCGTCGGGATCCTTGCATGTTCGGCCTGCGGCCCGGTAATGACACAGCCTGTCACTTCCCTTATCTCGGCATTCCCTCCAGTGTGATCGGGATGCCAGTGCGTGTTCCAGATCTGGGTTATCTTCCAGCCCAGGTCTTCGGCCTTGGAAAGGACGGGCCCCGCAACTGCTGGATCGATAACCACCACTTCACCGCTTTCGCTTTCGCGCACGAGCCAGACATAGTTGTCTGCAAGGACTGGCACGCCGACAATATCCAGGGCCATTTTACCAGTGTCCCGTGTTGGGCATCGAAATCCAAGGTTCTGCAGGCTCCAGGTGCCCGTCCTGAAGCAACTCGATCGAAATATTATCCGGCGAACGGACAAAGGCCATGTGCCCATCACGCGGAGGGCGGTTAATCGTGACCCCTGCATCGAGCAATTTCTGGCAGGTCGCGTAGATGTCGTCGACGCGGTAAGCCAGGTGCCCGAAATTTCGGCCCTCGCCATATCCGCTTTCGTCCCAGTTGTGGGTGAGCTCCACCTGCGCATCTTCGTCCCCGGGTGCGGCCAGGAAAATCAGCGTGAAACGTCCCGCTTCATTGTCAAAACGGTGCAGTTCCTTGAGGCCAAGAAGCTCAAAAAAACGGATGGTGGCAGCAGGATCGCTGACACGGATCATCGTATGGAGATATTTCATCGCGAATTGATTCCATTCATCGAAATTAATGCACAGTTCATCGTGAAGGTGGCATTGTCACTTCAGGGCTCGTATTGGATATGGGCTGGCCGACGTACCAAGACAAGGGTGCACAGGCCATGCTTTTTAAAGGG
>JBATDO010000282.1:0-13039 GCA_049663505.1 Sphingorhabdus sp. | reverse complement strand
GTTATTTACAGTGTGATCCCCAAAAGCCTTTGGCATCGGTCAGGTCGTGATGAGCTTTTGCTGCAGCAATCAACAAATCGGCTTTTTTGCTTCTCGACAAGAGGAGCTCTGACCCGAGATTATTTTCAATTCCGATACGGGCGAGCACTGCCGGAGCCACGGCAAAGTCGTTAAGTACACCGAGTTCGTTTTGTAGTCGTTCCAGTGCATTGATGTAACTCTTGTGTCTTCGGCGTGCATCCTTGCCATTGTACAAGGAGGCGAAGAATTCAGCTGCGTAGCGAAGCTTCTTCGCATTTTTTCGAACCTTGTGAAGCTTTTCGTCGCCGAGTTTCGTTAAATTTCCAGCTTTCTTTACTTTCTTGTGCAAACGGTGAAGTACTTCGCGAGCGAACACCTTCGACGCTAGCTTTCTTTCAAACCGGGCGTCGGGTTGCGAAAGCCACCTGCCATCAGCTATCCATTCGGCGAGGTCTAACATGCATGCCCGTGCGCGTTTGGATTCCAGAACCTCTTGGATGCGTGAATAAGCATCGATCCGCGCAGTTTCCAGCCTTTCATGCAGTTCTTGGTTTGTGGCTCGCGCTGCAAGAACATCAAGATCACGCGCCCTACCGAGTTCGCCTGCGAGCCAGCGTATATTAGCGCGGATCACGGGGAAAGCTTCATCCGTGAGGATCGGCTTGAAAGTCGTCAATGCGCTGGACAGACGGCGCAGGCCGACACGTGCCTGATGAAGCGCATCCGGGTTTTGATCTTCGATCAATACCTCGTTCAGTCGGAATTGCAGCAAGCAAGAGTGGGCAATTTTCTGAAACGCGACGTCCGCTGTCATTTTCTTTTCGAGCGTGACGGGTTCGGCCTTGGCTGATTCAGGCATTGCGCTACGAAGCCGGTAGCCCCGTTCGGCTTTACTCAACAAACCGAGGTGTACTGGGGTAACGCCATCAATTCTACGCGCCCATGCAAAGAGGTCGGACGTGTTTCCGGACTTCAATTCGAATTCGATTTCGCAAATGGGTGCGCTGCGATCCCCGGCGATCACTTCACCGCGGTCAAGTGCAACTTCAATGAGAGTTTTGCCCTCCTTGATGATCCAAATCTGGCGAATGACATCGACTTTGAATATTGGCGCAATCTCGCGCACTTTTTCACACAGAAGGCTGGATATGGGTGTGGTATCATCTAATATCGGCCGGTCATCAGCGACGCTGCGTTCCCATTCGGATCGGACGAACAATGCCGCGGCGTTGGCGCCGTCGCCTTTTACCGTTTGAGTGCGCGCCCCATTTGCAAGTCGGATGCGAAGCGAAAGTCCTGCTTTGAAAAGCAGGCAATTTGGTGTGTCAAAGTAAGTCGAATACTGCTCGACCCAAGCAGGCTTACCCGGCAACAAGGAAGATGCCTCGACGAGGGCGGCGCCTTCCATTGTCAATTCCAGCTTTAGTTCTGTTTCGTCTGTCACTTGAATGCCTCGCTGCGCTAAGAGGTTCTCAAAAAGTTGATCGCCAAACATTACCCTTGGTAGCCTTGCTCAGGGTGTTCCAATGCGCATTGATGCAAATATTTCACTTCTTGCACGGTGGAGCGCACAGCATATCCCATAGGCTTGCATCTATCAACGCGTGCCAAAATTGCATGGGCACATGATGTCTTTTTCCGTGAAATGTTGTTTCCAGTGGAACTGCGCAAATCGCGTTTGAGCTCACAGCGATTTCCATCGCAACGATCTGAATCTTCTGTTGCCACCAGGCATTCCGTTGCAAAATGGAATTTGAGCGTTTGCAGCAATCTCAACTGCCCGACCGCTTTGTGATTTTTTCAATCGT
Organism: Sphingorhabdus sp.; assembly: GCA_049663505.1. Lineage (GTDB taxonomy): Bacteria > Pseudomonadota > Alphaproteobacteria > Sphingomonadales > Sphingomonadaceae > Sphingorhabdus_B. The sequence continues at coordinate 11,210 of JBATDO010000282.1, read as the reverse complement.
CATTTTAGGTCTCCCAATACGACGACCCGAAATCACCGAGGTGAAAAAACCGCTATGGTCCGCTTAGGATAGCGTAGCTAAACCGCCGGAAAACAGCGTTTTTCGAAGACAAAGCTACCTCTAAATACGCCGGAATCGGAAGTACCAGACTTCGTGTCCGCTCCGTCGTGCCTTGGCCTCATAACGCGTTTCGGGCCACCCACCCGGACGTTTCTGGAAGTCCACGGGCTTGTCACACAACCATTCAAACTGGGTTCGGTGTCGATGCATGACCATCAAGGCATGACGCAGATATACCGGATGGTCCGTGCCAAAGCGAAATTCGCCGCCCGGTTTGAGCTTGGCCGCGATAAGGTCAACCGGCCCGTCGTTCATCATCCGTCGTTTGCTGTGTCGCGCCTTGGGCCAAGGGTCAGGGTGCAGCAGGTAGACAAAGCTCAGCGAGCCGTCTGGCAGACGACGCAAGACATCTAAGGCATCACCCATGTGCAACCGGATATTGTGCAGGCCACCGTCGCGGATTTGCGGAAGCGCCATTGCAACACCATTTAGGAAAGGCTCGCAACCTATGAAGCCATGATCAGGCAGCATGTCCGCACGATAGGCAAGGTGCTCGCCACCGCCAAAACCAATCTCGAAATGGAGCGGACGCACATCTCCGAAAAGCGTGTGGCTATCTAGCTCGCCTTCCGTCGGCACGCTGATCTGGGGCAGCAAGTTATCCAGCAGGCTCGTTTGTTCCTGCCGCAATTTCTTGCCTTTGGAGCGGCCATAGAGGCGATTGAGGGTCGTCGGGTCTTTCATCACGGCGCGGATAATCGAAGCTGCCCGTAATGCCAAGGCGTGCGTGAGGGTGGAATGGAACAAAGGCGATTATCTTGACGGAACATTCGGTTATTCATGAGAAAATGTTGACATGTCGAATTGTTGAGATGCCCTGTCTTTTTCGGGATATTGCCGTTCATGTACGTGGGTTTTCACCGCGGTGTTTGCGGTCGTCAAGGCTTACGTAGCATCACTGCTCAGCCCTCGATATTTCCCAGATGATTCTTTCAGCACTGCTGTTTGCCGTTGGCTTCACCTTAATCCCTTCAAGCGCGTTCATGATCGGCAAGGGCATGCGGGCGGAAATTTCTATAGCAAAGGTCATAGCATGACATTGTGCTGATAGGCGTCACCGTTAGGTTAGAAGGAGAGGATTTGCCGCCCTGATCGAAGAAGCGCACAACAAGGCCACGCACCGCCTTTCATATTTGTTGCGAACAGCAATTTCGAGAAGCCCATGCTATCTTCTTGCCGAAATGGTGTCGGTAGTCGTGTGCATGGGAGCGGCTATCTCGGCATTGCGGTGGCATAAAGGCGGCCATGTATCGAGCCGACAAGGCCTTGTATGTCGCCTGGAAGGACGCACCAGGCTGCAGAGAGACCGCGCTTGGCCTGCACAGCAGCGGCGGCGCTTTCTCAAGCGCCACCTCAAAGTGCAATTACAGCGCGGCTTTCAGCGCGTCTACAAGGTCAATCCGCTCCCATGGGAAGAAATCGCCCTCTGCCTTCTGGCCGAAATGACCATAAGCAGCGGTCTTTCGGTAAATGGGCTTGTTCAATCCCAGGTGCGTGCGGATGCTGCGTGGAGTGAGTCCTCCAAGCGCTTCTATGCGCATGATTGCGGCCTCGATCTTGTCATCACCGACTGTCCCGGTTTCATGCGTGTCGACATAGAGCGATAAGGGCTTTGAAACGCCAATCGCATAGGCAAGCTGGATCGTGCAACGTGTCGCAAGACCAGCTGCCACGATGTTCTTGGCGAGATAGCGGGTGATATAAGCTGCTGACCGGTCGACTTTTGTTGGATCCTTGCCTGAAAATGCCCCGCCACCGTGCGGGGCAGCACCGCCATATGTATCCACGATGATCTTGCGTCCCGTCAGGCCAGCATCACCGTCAGGTCCACCGATCTCGAAGCTGCCTGTGGGGTTGATGTGATATTCGGTCTCGGTCAACAACTTGGCCGGGAGAATATCTGCCACCACCTGCTTGACATAAGCATGGAGTGCCGCCTCATTTTCACCGCTGTCATAGCCCGGCGCATGCTGGGTCGAGACGACGATTGCAGTCGCTGCAACGGGTATGCTGCCTTCATATCGTAGCGTTACCTGGCTCTTGGCGTCGGGCTCGAGAAAGGGTGCAGCGCCAGAGTGACGGTCTGCAGCCATGCGCTCCAGGATCTTGTGGCTATAATATAATGTGGCAGGCATCAGGTCTGGCGTTTCGTCTGTTGCATAACCAAACATTATGCCCTGGTCTCCAGCACCTTCGTCCTTGTTGCCCGTCGCGTCGACACCTTGTGCGATATGAGCCGACTGGCCATGGAGATTGTTCATGAACGCCAGTGTTTTCCAGTGGAAGCCCGACTGTTCGTACCCGATTTCCTTGACCGTCTGGCGAACAGTCGCCTCAATTTCCTCTTTTGCTCCAGGCGCCCAAGCGCCGTCTTCATAAACGCCCTTGCAACGAATTTCTCCAGCGAGCACGACAAGCTGGGTGGTCGTCAGGGTTTCGCACGCAATGCGTGCTTCGGGATCTTTCGACAGGAACAGGTCGACAATGGCATCCGAAATCTGGTCGGAGACCTTGTCTGGATGGCCTTCGGATACGGATTCGGAGGTGAAGAGATAATCGTGACGCATGGTTTTCCCAGTATTGGTTGCTGTGTCTGCGTATAAAGAATTCTTTATATCGTTGTGAGCCTTTAGCGAGAACTGTGCCTGCGGGCAAGCGGCAATAGTGCAAAGGCGATGAGCAGGAAGCCAAATCCGACGGCAAGAATGTTGCCATATCTTGCAAACAGCGTGGGTGTCTTTGCAACAGGCAGGATTGTGTCGATCCGACCTGAAGTACCAAGTGCAAGGCTTTTGAGGATTTTACCATCTGCATTTATCACGGCACTTATTCCCGTCGGCGTCGCGCGCACGACAGGAAGACCCTCCTCGACCGCACGAAGCCGAGCTTGTGCCAAATGCTGTGGCGGACCCACAGTACCGAACCATGCGTCGTTGGAAGGGTTAAAAATGAAATCGGGCCTGTTTCGGCGATCGACTACCTGGCCTGAAAAGATCATCTCGTAACAGATCTGCAGGCCAATCTTGACTGGTTTGCCAACGATTTCGACGTCGAGCGTGCGCGCGCCGGGTCCAGGCCAGAAGTCAAGTTCGCCCGGGACCAGCCGCGCAAGACCGAGCGGGCGCAGCAACCATGGCATTGGGAGATATTCGCCGTAAGGAACGAGGTGCGCCTTGTCGTAATGGCCCAGCAATAGACCGTTTGAATTCATCGCTGAAACGCTATTGCGCGCCGCAACAAGCTGGCCATCTTCGATAACCAACCGGTTTGCACCCGTTACCAAAATGTCGCCTGCATCCATCAATGCGGTCAACCTCTGACGCGCGCCGCGCGCGCTTTCACCAGGCTGAAACTGGTAGAAGCGCAACGGATAACCATCCTCCAGATAATCCGGAATTGCAGCCTCGGGCCAGAGCACCAACCGAGGTCCCTGGCTAGGGAGTTGTCGGCTATTCATCGCCAATTTGGCAAAATTGATCGCGTCATATCCTGCCGCATATTTGTCCGCCTGGGAAATATTGGGCTGGACAATCGTCAGATTGACGGTCTTCTTGGCTACGTTGTCCGTGACGGTTAACCGATCACCGACCAACAGCGTGACATTCCAGAGCGCGACAAGCACAAGCCAAATGGCAATCAGAACAGGCATTCCAACTCGACGTCTGAGGTTTGCGCGGTTAGCTAGATGGTACCAGCTCCAGACATAGAGGCCAGCGGTCAGCAGGTAGAGCCCTGATGCGCCATAAGTACCAATCCACCGGATCAATGGTGGGGATCCGTAATTGTAAAGCATCGCCATCGAAAGTGGATTCCAGGAATATCCCGTGAACACCCATGACCTCAGCCATTCCGTAATGGTCCAGCAACCGGCAAATGCCAGCACATATCGCAGACCTACAAAACCAGGTACACGGCCGTTACGCGATGCAATCCACCAGGCGCTCCAAGCACATAGCGCCGGATACACCGCCAGATACATGGCCAGCGCGACAACAGCGATATAGCCAAGCCAAATTGGCATCGCGGCCTGGAAGGTAAACGCAACCGCGATCCAACCATTTCCAATAGAGAAATGCCCAAGCCCGAATAGCCAGCCGGTGCGCGCGGCCTGCCAACCGCCTGGCGCACGTGCCACCAGCACGATGAGCAGCACCAGGCAGGCGAGCGTTATTGGCCACATGTTGAGTGGGGCAAAGCCGGTCGCCGACAATGCGCCTGCCGCCAATGCCAAAAGGCCTGGAAATTTCAGAAAAAACGGGGTGATTTTTTGCACGGCGCTGCTTTGCCCATCAAGAGCGACAAATGCAATCAGCTTGCTTGCGGTTCGGTAAACCGGTGCTAGTCTTTGCCCATGCTCATTTTTGCCCTCGCACTCACCACGCCAACTGCGTTTTCAGATATCCACCAGCGTGACATTGCTTGCGTTGCATCGTTGGCCATCATTGCCGACGAACAGCGCCGGGGGGTGCCAGGGCCTGAAAATATCCCGGACGTGCGCGAAACCGGCAAGCGATGGGCTGCAATTGTTGGCGAGCGCGTGATGCAGGAGACGGGACAGCCTCGAGAACTCGTGGCGTTCGCCATGACTGAAGCGGCAAAGTCAGAGCAGCTCAGGTCCGCCGACATCTCGAACTCGCCAGCGATTAACAATGCACGCGTAACCGAATGCCTCCTCTTGATGCAGACGGATTTATTGGCAAGTGATCCATTGCCCAAGCCTGTGAGGACGAAATGATGTTGCGTCCGTTTCACCTCGCATTTCCAGTTCACGACCTGGCTGAGGCTCGTCGATTTTATCTCGATGTGCTGGGATGCACCGAAGGCAGATCGTCAGACCAATGGGTTGATTTCAACTTTTATGGTCACCAGATCGTTGCGCATCTCGATCCGGCCCGATCGGCCCAGCCGATTCACAACATGGTTGATGGCCATGCAGTCCCGGTCCCGCATTTTGGTGTCGTGCTGACAATGTCGCAGTGGCATGAGCTTGCAGATCGGATATCGGCCGCAAACATAAGTTTTGGCTGCGATCCGCATGTTCGCTTTGCTGGCCAAGCCGGTGAGCAAGCGACGATGTTCTTTGCAGATCCCAGTGGCAATGCCCTTGAATTCAAGGCATTTGCCGACGAATCTCAGTTATTTGCCCGGTGAGCCAGTATCGGGGTCAGGGTTAGCGAATTCGGTTGTAGGCTCACCGCTAATGGGGGCAAACTCCTCATCTTCCTGAAAGCGTTGAGCGTCAGAAGAGGGTTCGCTCACTTCCTCATCGGGCGTTGAATTTGCCTCGGGCTGGGCTACCTGTGCATTTGCCGGGGGAGGCGACGCAGGCTGAGGGGCAGGGGGACGGATCGCAAACCAGATTCCCATGATTACCAATATCGTGCCTGTTGCCGCTGCAATGAACTTCACCACATTTCGCGAATTATCGTCCATCATTGTACCTTTCAGGGCGACATCGCCGATTTCGAACCCTCTGGAAAAAGGGTTCAGCGCACGCGTGATAACTGTTCTATCGATTTTACTGCCGCACATTTCTCGCTGCTCGCTGCAGTTTGACCGCTCAGCATTCCCACGGCAATGAACCCACCTACGATGAGTATGACAAAGGCGATGCTTAAAAGCGCCAGGTACTTCTCGATGAATGCCTTGATTGGTCGCCCGAATTTCCAGAACAGGAAGCCGACGAGCATGAACTGGAAGGCCCGGCTAAGAACGCTGGCCCATATAAAGGTAAACAGGTTCATTTGGATAAAACCGGCCGTCAGCGTGAGCAGCTTGAACGGTATGGGAGTTGCGCCTTTTACAAGGATGATTTCAGCACCATATTCGCGCAAATAACATGCAGCAGCTGGAAAGCTGTCCCACAAGCCCAGCGTCTTGAGAAGCGAAACACCGACGGTTTCATAAGCGAAATACCCAATAGCGTAACCAAATAGACCGCCGAGAACCGAGGCAAATGTGCAGATCGCACCATATCTCAAGGCCTTGTCCGGGCGAGCAAGGCACATCAGCCCAAGCATCGGATGCGGCGGAATGGGAAAAAAGGAGCTTTCGATGAAAGAAATAAGGAAGAGCCAACGCTCGGCATGAGCGTGAGCGGCTTTTTCCATTGTCCAGTCATAAAGGCGTTTGAGCATGCTGGCGCGGCTATCGGGCTTTTGCTGACTTGTCCACGCCCATTATGCGGCCATAGGCCCAGCCAATGCCAATGAGTGCAATCCCAAGGCCCAGGAATGACAGGATACGTAGTAGACCTGTCAGCGCTGCAGCATCGACCAGGAACACCTTGAGTGTAACGGCCGTGAGCAACGAGAGGCCTGCAATACGCAACAACCTAGACGAACGGGTCAGTCCAAGAACCAGCCATGTGAGCGCGAGTGCCAACAACCCGGCTGAGTAAAGATAATTTTCGCCAATGCCGATCGGAGCGCCCGAGACGAGATTGCCTTGGATCATCTGACGGATGGAAGCGAGAACTGTGACAATCATCATTCCCAAGCTGAGGCCTTGCGCGGTCTGCCGGAAGCGGGACGGGATGTACCGGACGAGCATCCACAACCACAAGGCGCAAAGTGCCGCATGGCAGGTGAGCAAATTTGCAACTGGGACAGGACCCACCGCTTGGGCAGCGATCAACGGATTGAGCAGCAACAGGTCGAACCAGATGACGCGGAAAAGCGCTGTGATCGAGCAAGCCCAGCCGCCAATTTGCATCAATGGCCAACCAGGCGCGTGTCGGTCGATGCGCTTTTGTGCTTGCGATAATGCGAGTAGTCCCAAACCAAATAGGCCCTGGGTGATCATTGCTCTTTCCGCGAAGCCGAAGCGGATAAAGTCACCCGGCGTTGCAATTGCTGCAGGTAGTTTGACCGCCAGCCATGCCGTTGCCATTACACCGGCTGTACCCATGACATAAGCCGTGATCCGGGTTTTGCGCCCCGTGGCAAACCAGGGTTGCCATGTAATTGCCAGCATCAGCAATGCTGGAACAAGCGTGTTTTGTAATGCGATTGGGAATCGAGGCATGCTGTCGTAAAAGGCATGGCGCCCCGAAAGCGACTGGCCAAGAGCGGTCAAGAATTCATGGGAAAGGGCGAGCGCCAGCAACATCGCCAGGCCAAGAGGCAGGATCACCAATTTCTGGATCCTGTTGATGGACGTCACTTGCGCCCATGCCGCTATGCATAATGCAACGACTGCCATATAAATCGCTGACCATTCTTCATCCAGCAATAGGGCGCATGCCATCACAGTCATCAAAGCAGTGGCTGCCGTGGCCATCCACTGGACAATGCCGTTTATGTCCTTGCCACGTGCATGTTGATCCCAGGCCATGAAAGCACCAGCAATCGCGGCAAGTATTGCAGCCATACTCCACGTTGAATTTGAAAGCGCTGAAGCGTTGGCCTGGATGGCGCTGAACCAACAAAGGATAGGAGCTGCAAGACCTATCGCGGCCCATATTCCAGCCATGTCTCCGGGTCTTCGTGCGCGAATTTGACCTGCAATCCCGAACAGCAAAGCGACGCTGAGTGTAGCACTAATGGTGAGCCCATCAGCGCCGCGCTCGGCCCATGCACCCCAAAGTGGCGAAGTTGCCAGTGCAAGTGCACCGCCTACCAAGGGCAACAACTCCTTGTCGCGCCAGGCAAGTGTCACGGTCAACACACATAACGCTGCGTAAAACAGCCAAGCGGTCACGGAAAAATTCAGCAACGGGAGCAGGATGGCGAGCTGGACCAAGGCCATCGTCACAGGCACAAAGCGTGCAGCTTCGCTCCAACCCCTTTTGTTCTCGTCAATTCGCTTGGCGCCGAGCAAGGCTGCAATCGCCCATAGCGTTATGAACCCGCCGAGTAACGAAAGGTTTGCCGTTGCCGTAAGCAGCATGGCAAATGTCCAAATCGTTCCACCCACCGATGCCAGCACGAGTAGCCAAAGCCACCGACGCCAGATTGCAAGTCCAAACAGGGCAGCGATGAACAGGCTGAGATACAGCAGAAGGGTTGGAAGACTGCTTGCGTCCATGCCAGCGACCCATGGTGCTGCAAAACCCCCGATCAGACCCATCAATGCAGTTGGTGGGCCGTGCCGCAGCGACAGGGCGAACGCGATTGTACTCGCCAGCACCAGGAGGGCGAACGAGGTTGGCAATGAGACCAGGCCGTAGATCTCTGAGGCCATGTAAAGTGTTCCGTAAAGCGTGGCCACACCTGCACCAGCGAGGCTCTGCCCTATGCGCTTGTCCGCAGTGAACGACGCGCCAATCCCCGGCAAACGCCCTGCGAACTCGCTGATGGCAATCATGGCCAATGCGAAGATCGTTGCCGCGATTGACCGCGCACCAGGTCCAAACAGCCCAGCTTCGATAGTGTAACGAACGAGAAAGAAGGCGGCAAACACAAGGGCAATCCCGCCGACCCAGATTGGCAGCTGGCCACCAATCATTTTCTCGAAATTGAAATCGGCAAAGCGTGAGGATTGCCTCCCATGCCATGTTGTGGCGGAGGAAGCGGCTTGTTCAGGCACTGGATCCTCTGCAGGCTCCATAGTTCGCGTGATCACAGTAGCTTCAGCCACGGACTTGGCAGCAGGGCGCGTCCGGGATTGAGCTACCGGCGTGACGACAGGTGTCAATTCGCCATCTGTGGCAACAGCGGGTCGTGCGCCTAACCGGGCCTCCAGCTCGTCGATGCGACGATGAAGAAATTTCAGGTCAGCCCGTGTCAGGTAAAGTGTAAGGCCGAGGCCCATCACCAATGCGAAAAGCAGCAAACTGGTCACATGACCTCCGTCAAAATCATCAAACGGTTTATGACGTGCTTTGCCCGGGGAGCAAGCGCCTAGTTATTGGCCAAGCCCAGTTTTTCACGTTGGACCCAGCGTCATGGCGGGCGGACAATTGCCTGAATGCGCTAAAATTTTTCTGCCAAGGCAGTTGCGCCGCCATTGGGGGAATTTTTACAGCCGGGCTGCGAACCGCGAACGGTTGCGCGCGTTCGACGGTTGAGGAGCAGGATTTCGAGTTTAACGCGCCGCTGCAATTTGACTTGGAGCTTCATCGTGCAGGCGTTGGGTTGGAGCAAATTCAAAATAGCCAATTATGATAATGGCGAGCACGGCCACGATCTTGCCGAGATCACGAATGTCCTCGCCTTGCTGCTTGCGGCGCTGCCGACTGACACGCGGAAATATCGGACTGGCCCTGGACCTGTCGGGCTCGGAGTTCGGCTTGTTCTTGCGAAGACGGAAAGTAAAATTCTTGTAGTGGCCCATCATGGCGCTCCTTGCAGGAGCTAAATGCGCAAGGGCTGGGCTTGTTCCCCAAAAGAATGGCCTACCCGAGAATAAACCTTCAGCCCGCTCCTTCAGGGAGTCTGGCAGCGCAGCCAGGATGACATATTAACCATTATGGCGATAATAAATTCAAGATAAGAACCAATATGGCATATTACTTATGTAGACCATAGTTTGGATGGGCCAGGCTGCAGACGTCGGGCGCGATGAATGGTCGGGCATCTCGGCCATCATCATCAACAGCAGCGATGATTGGCCAGGCCATTATTAACTTGCTTCAGAAAAGCTGGAGAGGTTGGTAACCAAGTGCTGCGACTATCGTCTCGTTTCAACTTGATAGTTCAAGTTGTTGTGCAGCGATCCAAGTCGTCGACCGAAAAGGCAAATTTTCATCTGAATCGCTCCAAAGGCGACATTTTTGCAACAGTTCAGGAACATAGCGACTTGCATCAATGGAACAGAATCGGTAGGACGCGAGTTCTCGAATTTCCGTTCCTAATAGAGAAAAGGGGAAAGTTGATGCGTAAGTTAGCCATAAGTTTGGCGCTCGCTTCTACTGCTCTGGCATCACCGGCTTTGGCCCGCGACGACCAGTGGTATGTCGGAGTTGATGGCGGTGCCATGATTGTTGAAGACCTGCAGTTGGATATCGGTGCGATAAACGATGCAGCTTCTATTGATACAGACAAAGGTTATGATTTCGGTGGCGTTGTAGGATATGATTTCGGCGGTTTCCGTCTTGAATCAGAAGTTTCCTACCGCGAAGCTGATGTCACGAAATTTGCAAGCGCAACCGGCCAGATCACCGGTGGTGCAACCACTGCACTTTCAGCAGGCGGCAACTATGACATTGCAGGCGATGCAAATGCATTGAGCTTCATGGTCAATGGCTTGCTCGACTTCGGCGACGATGACGGCATCCAGGGTTTTGTCGGTGGCGGCGTTGGTGTTGCACGTGTTGACGTACAGACCGTACTTGGCGCGCCATCATGGTTGGATGATTCCGATACAGGCTTCGCTTGGCAGGCACTTGCAGGCGTTCGCGCTCCACTCAGCGACAGCTGGGACGTGGGCCTGAAGTATCGCTTCTTCAATGCAGACAAGGTGAACCTGGTTGACCGTCTGGGCCGTGACGTAACGACACGTTTCCGTTCGCACAGCATCATGGGCAGCCTGATTTATAACTTTGGCGGCGCTCCTGAGCCTGTCGAAGTCGTAGCTCCTCCTCCGCCTCCGCCATATGTGGCACCACCACCACCACCACCACCACCGCCACCTCCGGCTGTGACATGTAACACTGGTCCTTATATCGTATTCTTCGATTGGGATAAGTCGAACTTGCGTCCTGATGCTGCCTCGGTTCTGGACAACGCTGTTGCCCAGTATTCCAACTGCGGTAATGCGAAGGTCATGCTGGCTGGTCACGCTGATAAGTCCGGTACTGCCACTTACAACGTTGGTCTTTCCCAGCGTCGTAACGCCACGGTTCGTTCGTATCTCGAATCCAAGGGTGTTGCTGGCGGTGCTATCAGCACTGAAGCATTCGGTGAATCTGCACCATTGGTACAAACAGCAGACGGTGAGCGTGAACCGCAAAACCGCCGCGTTGAAGTTACCTACGGTCCTGGTTCAGGAATGTAACGAAACGAATTTGGCATTGCCAAAGGACGAAGGGGCTGATCGAGAGATCGGCCCTTTTTTCTTGGACGCCACCCCAGCCAATACACAATCTTGATCGTGCCACAGGCCGTTTTGCTAGGCGGCCACTTTTGCCTTTGTTCTCACACCAGCGG
>JBATDO010000281.1:0-7984 GCA_049663505.1 Sphingorhabdus sp. | reverse complement strand
GCCCCTGGGACGTGTTGCCTCCCGGCATCCACGACACGACTCTCGCTGAAGTGGAGATCCGCTTCGCGACGACACCCCATCGCAAGTGGCTCTTCGGCGGCTTGGTGCGGGTGACAGAGGTGCTGGCCAAAGCCGGGTGCCGCTACGTCTATCTTGACGGGAGCTTCGTCACCGCCAAGCCGCACCCCGGCGACTATGATGGTTGCTGGGACCACGTTGGGGTCGATATCGACGCGCTCGATCCGGTCCTTCTCGATTTCAGTAACAAGAGAGCCGCGCAGAAGGCAAAATACCTCGGCGAAATGTTTATCGCCGGAATGCCCAACGGCCCAGACGGCCCGTTTGTCGACTTCTTCCAGGTCGAGAAATCCTCAGGCAAGCCCAAAGGCATTCTGCGCATACCGCTCGCGCCCCCGAAAGGAGCGACGCCATGATCACCAACGAAAAGCAGTACAAGTCGACGAGGGCGTCGATCGAGAAGCTCGCGGGAGCCCTCACGGCCCTCCAGTCGCCGACTGGCGATCTTCCCGACATCCTGGTGAAAGCCCAGCGTTCTGCGCTCCTGAGCCAGATCGACGAACTCGACGAAGACGTGCGCTTCTACGATGACCTACGTGCAGGGAAGATTTCGGAGTTCTCGGCCGAGAGCCTCCACGATCTGCCGGATATCCTGATCCAGGCGCGCATTGCTCGCGGTATGAGCCAAAAGGATCTCGGCGACTTTCTTGGCGTCGCGGAACAGCAGATCCAACGCTACGAAGCGGATCGCTATCGTGCGGCGAGCCTCGACCGCCTGACAGAGGTCGCAGACGCCTTGAGTGTGCGGATCGTCGAACGGGCGCAGCTGGTCGGAAGCCCCAAGCTTGAGTCGGTCGATCCCACCGCTTGGCAGGCTTTTCCGATTGCGGAAATGTTCAAGCGCGGATGGTTCGAAGATTTCTCGGGCACCCTCCCACAGGCCCGTAAGGTGGCCGGCGAACTCATCCCTGCATTCCTGCAGGGAGCGAATTCCCAATATGCGCCAATGGCGCTTCACCGAAAGTCGGTGCGGTCAAGCGGGCAGGTCCACGAGGCTGCGATTGCCGCCTGGGAAGCGCGGGTGCGAACTCTTGCCGACCGCAATCCGCCGGAGCGTCCATTCGATCGCGATCTCCTCTCAGCCGAGTGGGTGCGGGGGCTCGTCGCCCTGAGCGTGGCCAACGATGGCCCACAGGCTGCCGCCGGATATTTGCGCGAAGTCGGGATATCTTTGGTCGTTGAACGCCAGTTGCCGGGTACCTTGCTTGACGGTGCGGCGCTTTGCTCCGCCGATCACCACTCCATCGTAGCCATGACCTTGCGGCATGATCGGCTCGACAATTTCTGGTTCACGCTTCTCCATGAGATTGGCCACCTCAAGCTGCATGTCCGTCCGGGCGAGTTCGCCGCGATCTTTGACGACAACGACTCGCCCGCAGCGGACAAGGTGGAGCAGGACGCCGACTATTTCGCGCAGGAAGCCCTGATCCCCGAAGCGAACTGGAACCTCGCGGTTTCGCGCTTCACCCGCAACGAGAAGGCGGTGATGACGGACGCCAAGCGCTTCGGCGTTGCCCCTTCCGTGATTGCCGGTCGCGTCCGGCGTGAAGCCAACGACTACACTCTCCTCCGGACAATGGTCGGTGCGGGTGAGGTTCGGCGTCAATTCGGATTGTGAAGGAGCGTCATCATGGCCACCCCAAACTACTATGTTCCGCTCCTGCGTTGGCGCATGGGCGAATATCAGGCGCTGGAAAAGCTGAGCGTTGCCTGCAAGGCGAGGACAGTCCCGCTCATCGAAGTGCTCCCGCCCGACTATGACTTCGAGCTGCGTCAGCCGAAAAAGCACATTGATGAGCAACTCAAGCCGTTTGCCAAGCAGATCGAAAAGCGCTGGGCTGACCGTCCAGCCCTGATCGATGCTGTGCAGATTCCGGCGGCAACACGCATGGGCGACGGACGGCATCCACTGACCTACCTGTTTGATGAAACCCGCGCAGTTGGGATAACGCACGTCCCGGTAACCGGGCTCGATCGCGACGTGGCCTACCAGCAAAGCGTGTTCGCCATTCACGCAATTGACGGACGAGGCGCCGGATTGCGGTGCAGCCTCGGCGAAGTGCTCGACCCGGACTTTAACAACAACGTCTATGCCTTGCTCGGCAGGATCGGGGTCGAACCTGCTGGCCTCGACATCCTGCTCGATTTGCAGTGCCCGGCGTTTGATCCGCAAGGCAGTTTGATCGCGACCATCACGGCGGCCCTGTCGGGGAGTGCGATTATTACTGCTGCACGCACCGTCACGCTCCTTGCGACATCATTTCCCGACAGCCTTGCAAATCTCAAGCTGCCGCTGGAATTTCTGCCGCGACGCGAATGGATGCTGTTCAAGGCGCTGGTTGCCGCACTGCCGGCCAATGTGCGTTGCCCCGGGTTTGGAGATTATGTCATCGCTGCCGTGACATTCGCGCAGGGCGATATGCGCTTCATGCGTGGATCTCCCAACGTTCGCTATACCATTGACGACGGGTGGCTGGTGGCCAAGGCCAAGCGTCAAAAGACCGGTGCCAACCAAGCCTATCCCGGCCTGTGCGGCGCAATCGTCGCCTCGGGACAGTTCATGGGCGGAGGTTTTTCGGAGGGCGGCAAATATATCGATGGCTGTCGGCTTGGAACCGAAAAGCTGGGCAATCAGACCACCTGGAAGTGGGTGGCGACCAATCACCACATCACGAAGGTTGTGGCTGATCTCGCCAGACTAAGCGGGACTTGAGAGTCTCGCGCACGGTGTGAGCGAGACGACGCAACGGCATTTCCGAGACAATCCGCTGGTACAACGCCTCGCGCGGCGCACGCAAATCGCGTTCGGGCACACCAAGTTCGCGCAGGATCGCCTGCGCTTCTGGGCGCCACAAGAGCCGAGCCAGTATGACGGGCTCAACCGCACGGTTGACCCGTTCGGCACGGATGCGGCGGAAATTTACGCCGCTGTGCGTGCCGCGATCCACGACAACAACACCCCACCAATCGGGGATAATCGTCAATGCTGCTTCGAGATGTCGCGGCGCGACAATCAACGATGCCTTGTCAACGACCTCGCCATAGGCGGCGACCTGGTGCGGAAGCCGGTCCAGCGTGTCGGCTTCAGCTTTGATCTCAAGCCCGCGGATGTGACCGTTGATTACGGCGATATCTATCCGGCAGGCTCCATGATCCAGACCCAGTTCGTCGATGACCAGCGTATCGGGGCAGGCTTGGGCATGGACAAGCAAACGCCCATAGGCGGCCTGTCGCACATCGCTGTCTCGAAGCGGTTTTGAAGCCATCTCGATTCGATAGCCGTGAGGACGGCCTCGTGGCAATGTCCAATTGGACGACGTAGCTCTCAGCGCGGATCCTATGGCCGCACCGCTAACCCCGTGCCGGCATGTGGCTTGCGTCGAGCCGGCGATGAATAAGCGAGACCAGCGACAGCAGATCTTCCGCATCACTCTTCGACATCGGCCAGTGAATGCGGGGCTCGTGGGCGGTTGGATTGCGAAACATGCCGAAAGTTCCGCGCACCAGGTTGGCAAATCCACGTTGCTCGCCGCGCTCACTCTCGCTGGATCGCGAGTTGATCGCGATCATCGGCGGTTCACCGCCAAAGGTGCGGTCGACCAAAGTCGAACCGTCATCGGTCAGCCCGGTTTTCGCCCGCATCTTTGCAGCCACGCTCTTCACTGCCTCCTGGACCGCGTGGAAATAGTCGTCAGCGACAAGTTCCGCCCGGCAGAACTCGAGGACATCCGAGTGGACGCCGCGCGTTTCAAGATCCGAGCGCAGCTCGCGCGCCCTGCGTTGGGCTTCAGGAAGCGTGGTCACCGCAGCCGCGGGGGTCAGTTCACCCGCTTCGCTCACAAACAGCCCGGCAAATGCGAGCGCCACATTCAAGTTTGCGCGCATTGGTTCGAACCGTTCGGGGAATCGGACGTAACGCGCCGGTTTCATAGCGTGGCGAATGAATCCCAGAATTCGGATGCGGTCGCCTGACTGGTTCTGGCTATGCACGAATGCGTTGTAGATGCGATCTCGCTTGGTGATCGGGCCGGGGTCCGTCATTCGGCACGTCGCGATCAACATTTCGATCTCTGTACCCTTCAACCCGCTGTCGGTGTCGCCAAGCGCACCGGCGATGGCTTCGAGTTCGGCTTGGGAGAATTGCCGCTTCATTCCATTTTGCCCCTTTCTGCGGTGGCTGCAGGCAGCGGCAATGTTGCCCACTCCGGCAGTTGTCCAAGATCGGCCAACTCCGCCCGCACTAGGCCGTTGAGCACCTCCGGGAACAGACGCGCCATCGCTCGCCACAAGGGATGATCCTGGCCGATCTGTGCTTCCGCTGCGCGGGCATCGGCAATGATCCGCATGAGAGATGGCCGCTCAAGCAAATCGGCAAGCCGCGTCGATCGCACGAACCCTTCGATCAGGTCCGCGCAATGCCTGAATTCGGCTCCATTCAACTTGCTGTTCAGCATCGACAATACGGCGCTGTCACCGGAGAACTTCGTGACGTAGAGGATCGGCCTACCCGCTTCAGCGCTACGCACGATTGAACACAAGATCGCGTAGAGCATCGCCGTATGCGCGCGAGCCCTGTCAGAGCGTTCCTTCCAGAAGTCGACCTCCCACTCAGCGAGCCCGGCAATCTGCATCTGTAACGCAGCCCAGGCCGTTTCGAATTCGACGCTGTAGAAGGGTGAATTAGGTCGTTCAGTCCGTGCGCTCCTAAATACGGTCCACCAACGAGATCGTTCCTCCTTGCAATGGGCTTTCAGAAATTCTGTCCTGCAGTCTTCGACAAAGGCCGACCGGCCCTCGCTGGTTTGCAAATCGTCAAGGGTGACAAGTTTGGGGTAGCGCCATCCGCCCTGGCCGTCCTTCAGGTAGCATTTCAAGATGAGAGTGCCGCGCTCGAACGAAGCGGTCTCGGCCTCGTTGTCGAACACGAAGGCGTTTCCGCGCTGCATGGTGATGACGTCGTGGAAGCCCTGCGGCATGGGATCCTCAAGCATATTGAAGATCCAGAGCAGCGCGACGTCCTCGGCATCGTAGTGCAAGTGTCGTGCGGCAATTTCCGGTGCGAAAGGCTTCGAGAGCTGCACTTCGAGCGCAAACCGGCCCAGCGCTTCCATTTCAAGATAGACATCGGGCCAACGCCCCCGCTTGTGGATCGCCGGGCGCAGGTAGGTGTCGACCGCTGAATGTATATGGCGCTGATCAGCTTTGGCCAGCTCCCTGATTGTCGAGCAGAGCCTCCGATGCAGGGCTGATTCCTGGTGGCCCTGATATTGCGCTGCCCGGGCATCATCGGGGTGCAGGTTACCGCCATCATACCAAGGGCAAGTTTTGCTTCCATCCGGGAAATGGGCAAACATCGGGATATGACCATCCCTCGTCGCTTGCGACCGGATGAATACCCCACCTTCGCAAAGCCTGCATCGCGCCAACGGATTGGAACGGTCCTGCTGCCAGCGAAGGTTGATCTGCGATCGCAAATGGCCCCATGCCGCACGCGGCATCGCCATCAACTGCTCGATCCCAACCGTGCCCCGCGGCAACTCGAAATCCGCAATCAATATGGTGCGCTGGTGGCTGCTCACGGCAATGTCATTCTGGAAGCTCGGGCTTCGCAATCCAGTCCAAAATCTCCAGCCCGGAGGCTACCTCACCTCCGAAGCGCCGCATTTGAACGACGCGGAACGTATCGACCTGTTCGATCCGGACGAGCCCGTCCTTTTCCAGCCGGTCAAGAAGCTCAGTCACAATACGGCTCGAAGCAGCAAGGCCGATGCTACTGAGCCATGTTTCCAATAGCTTGCTGTTGGCGGCCCCTTCCTTCGCCAGGACATCGAGAATCGCCCTGGCTTGCAGGGCAGTTCTTATCGTTTCCAGATGCTCGGGGACATTCCGTCGACTGTTCATTCCCTGACCTTACCCGGCCAACGTAGAACAGTAAACATAACGGGAACGAACTTCCCCAATTTCGCGGGAGTGTTTCAGCGCGGAAGAGGCGTTGCGAGAAACGACTTCGTGATGAATCAGACTACAGTGCGAGCCATCATGGCGCTGATCAGCGCCGATCTTTCGAGTGGCGCACCCTGGTAAATAACCTCGCCAAACGTATCATCGACGATGCGGCCCTCGGCATTCTGGACGTGGACGTGGATGCCGAATTCCTGCGGTCGCTCCGCCGTCCAGACAATCGCCGGGGTTGAAGCCCAGACCGCAAAATCACAGCTGGCATAGTCATCCAGATTGAGTGTGCGATCTGGTGTTTCATACTTCAGGGTTCGCGCGAAACTGTCGTGAAGCGGTTTGAGCGGGGTCGAGATAATCGGCACCTTGCTCCACGTACTGTCCCGGCCGCAATTGCCACAGAAATGCTTTCTGTGCGGCGTGTCGGCGAAATCGGCCAGGTCGAGGTGGGGATATCCGCAACTGCTGCAGCTGATGCAGCTCATCTCCTTGTTGGCCTCTATCGCGCGCACGAAGTCATAGGCCGCCGGAGGCGTGATGTTGACCCGCGTAATTTCCTGATTGTGAAAGAGACCCTGGCCGCTGCTGTAGAGCGTCGAAATGGCGTTGAAATCACGATCGATCTGTTTCTTAGCGCCAATATCATTGCGCACATGCACATGAATCTTCGGCGGGCGCGGCGCGATCGGAGACGAGGCGAGTGCGGCCGGCATGGAGCACCAAATTCCTACTTCTGCATGTTCGGTGACATTTACCGTCAGCGGCGAAACGACATAGTTCATCGGCTGCTGATAGTTGGCGCAGCGCATATCGCCGTGAATCCCCAGCGCTTCGATATCGGCTTTTATCCCCCAATGGGTCTGATGGGTCCTGCACCACAGGCGTTCGGCTCCATTCCGAAATTTGCCGGCATGTGCGAAATCGCATGGCAACTGAGCGTCGTTCCCCGACTTTTCAGGGAAGTGGCCCAACAGTGCTGGTGATGTAACTGCGATGTTGCCCAGAGTGCGACCATATGACCAGCAAATTGCGGCTTCTTCTTTCAGCCCACCCTCGGCATCCTTGTCTATCGGCTGCTCATCGCAGATTTTTGAAAGGTAGACCTTCCTTGCTGGTTGTCCTTCGACATTCTCCCACTGGCATTTCCAGAGTTCGACATTCCCATTCGACTGATTGATGCGACGTTCGATAAACATCCTGCTGCCTTACACTATTGACGGCCGGTTCAACCATCAGGTTTTGAACGCGATGGGTGATTGAGGGCCAGGAGGGGAAGGCTTTCCCCCAAGCCGGAGCCGCTACGCTGTCTCCGGCACCCCCTTCTGCAGGGCTCCGCCCCGCAACGCCCCGGCATCAGAGCAGGGCTGTTGACGCGCTCTGTCCCGCAGGCCTTATGGCCTACTCCTGAGGGCGCGGCGTTTCCTGAATATGGCCCCGCGCGCACTCTGAACCGGCGGTCATGGTGTCATGTGCAGGAGGAAAGCCGACAGGCCCCGGCTTTCCGCCTGCACGAGCAGGTGAGCGACACCGCCTCCTTTCAGGGTGCAGTTTTCCGTCTTGTGTAATCTCGCTGGCCGCTCGCGCGATGGGAACCATGGGCAGGTGAGAGTCGGAGTCTGGCGGGCTTCGCCGTGACGGGATGAGGGTCGAGAGAGAGGCTCCCGACCGCCCGTCATGGAGGTTTACCCATGAATATGCAGGTTCTGGATGCCCGCCGCGATGCGAGCGGCGGCTACAAGGTCGATGTCTCACGCGGCCAGCGGATCGGTCGGGTGTCATCCGAGTGGTTTTCTCGGCCCGATGATCAACGATTCCTCTCGCTTGGCGATCTGGCGTGTTCGGTGCGCGGGCGTTCCGAGCGCAGCCGGACCCGCGTCGTCGAAAGCGCGCTCATCCACGTCGAAGCAAACCGCAACGATCCTGAGCGACTGGCACTGATCCTGCCCGGCAC
>JBATDO010000280.1:0-2196 GCA_049663505.1 Sphingorhabdus sp. | reverse complement strand
CGACAACGCTTTCTGGATCAAGCGTGGCTCCAGATTTGGGAACACACACTGCCTTGACACTTTCACCCCATTTATCATCGGGCACTCCGATTACAGCAACCTCGAGAACGTCTGGGTGGCCATAAATCGCACTTTCAACTTCAGCCGGGTAAACATTCTCGCCGCCAGTAATGATCATGTCTTTCACGCGGTCGTGAATGTACAAATAACCGTCTCCATCAAGGTAGCCGGCATCGCCCGTCTTAATCCATCCGCCGTCAGCGATTGTGGCCTTGGTAGCCTCTGGAAGGTTCCAATAGCCCATCATGTTGTTGGTGGAACGCGTCCAAAGCTCACCGACTTCGCCAACAGGCAAGTCAACGCCTTCAGAATCAACAATTCTCAGTTCGACACCAGGCAGAGGCTTGCCAGCAGATCGCATCCGTATGTTTCCGTTGGGATCATGGTCTTCAGGCGGCAACATGCAGATGGTGCCTGTTGTTTCAGTCATTCCATAGACTTGAATGAACTGCGCCCCGAAAATTTGGATACACTGCCGCAATAGTTCCAGTGGTATTGGAGCGGCGCCGTACAGAATGTATTTGAGCCTGCTGTAATCAACCGATGTACAGCGCGGATGATTGACCATCATATGGAGTGCCGCAGGCACGATGAACAACCGAGTTGCACCGCCGTTTTCAATGGCATCAAAAACCGCATCGGGCGTGAACTCAGCTTGCACTAATCCAGGAAGTCCTGATGCCAAAGCCATGATTCCAAGCCCGGTTCCACCAATATGTGCGCACGGCATCGCGATCAGCACAACTTCGTCGTCGTCCCATTTCGAATAAGCATGGTTGGCATTTTCCGAGCTCTTTCGAAGTGCAAAGAGATTACGATTGGTGAGCACTGCCCCTTTTGGGTTTCCTGTCGTCCCCGAAGTGTAAAGTTGTAAAACTGCATCATCGGGCCCTGCTGGTTCAAATGCATGACGAGGCGCACTTGCGATCCATGCCCTGGCTTCCCTTTCTGCGATGATCTTGACCATCGACAAACCATCGCCACCAAACAGATCGCCAAGAGATTCAAATCCCAGTCCAGTAAACAGGATTTTGGCACCGGTATCATCAAGGATAAACCGCCATTCTGCCGGTGCCAACCGCCAGCCTATAGGCACCATGACTATTCCAGCGCGCGCAGCTCCGTAAAAAAGCGTGAAGTAAAGATCGCTGTTCTTGCCGATCCAGGCAATTCGATCACCCTTCGCAAGTCCCGCGGCAAGCAAGGCAGATGCAACTTTGGCGGTCTGCTCTTCCAATGCAGCATAATCATACACCCGGGCTTCTTCCTTCAGCGCCATCC
Source organism: Sphingorhabdus sp. (assembly GCA_049663505.1). GTDB lineage: Bacteria > Pseudomonadota > Alphaproteobacteria > Sphingomonadales > Sphingomonadaceae > Sphingorhabdus_B. The sequence goes on along the minus strand of JBATDO010000280.1, from coordinate 855 downwards.
AGTTGGGGCGCTCCGCTGCCCAATGCACAAGAAATCCGTCGAATGTGCAAATATCTGTAACCGGTGGGCTCAAGGTCATCCTCCTATACGTGTCTGTGTCCGCATTTGGCAGATCCATCATGTCGTTTTGTCGAGAGATATTGGTCTTCTGTCAATCGCCTCGCTAGCGGTGTCGAGATCACCTTGCGATTCAAGGATTTGGGAGTTGCTTACATGTCGAAGTGGAACGGGTATATTGCGCTGGCGTGGGCAATGGGAGCCGCAACGACTGCGGCGTCACAAGATGAAGACAAGCGGGAAATCGTTGTAACCGCTCGTTCCCTTGCTGACACCGAAGCGGACTTGAAAGCTTGCCTCGCACGCGGATGCCCACCCGATCAAGACATCAAGGCTACCATTGCGCATGCCGAAAATCAGTTTGTTGAAGGCGATTACAGACACGCCCGAGAAACGCTTGTCCGGTCGCTCGGCCGCAATCGTCGGCACAAGGAACAGTTTCCGATAGAAGTGTCGGACCTGCTGCGCGCAAACGGCAATGTTGCGTCTCATCTTGGCGAAGCAGACGCGTATCGGCTTTCGGTTCTGGATATGCGAGATACATTGAAATCATCCCTGCAACCTAATGATTATAGGGTATTTGGTGCCGAAATAGAAGTGGCGGACTCGCGCATGAAACTTGGATATCTCGAAGAAGCCAAGGACAAGTATATAGCCATTGAAAAGCTTGCTCGCGCTAAGGGCTTGCCGCAAGTTGCCGCGATCGCGAAGCTTCGGGAACTCTCGCTACTGGTGCAGGTTGCAGATAACGAAAAAACCCCGTTTGCACGAAAGGAGGCGAACGAAGCGATCAACGCC
>JBATDO010000279.1:0-4708 GCA_049663505.1 Sphingorhabdus sp. | reverse complement strand
CACACACTCCCAACGGCCAATCGTTGTCAGCTATCTTGCCTGACAACATCGGCCGGCGGCCGGGGCGCCCCAGCTCCCCCCTCGCCTCGGTCGCCCCAATTTTCGAATATGCGCGCAAATCTAGTTTAAACCGGAGTTACCCAATGGGCATTTTTTCAAGAACCCGCGACATCATCGCTGCCAATGTCACTGACTTGCTCGACAAGTCAGAAGATCCAGCGAAGTTGATTCGCATGATCATCCTCGAAATGGAAGAGACGTTAGTTGAGGTACGTGCATCTGCTGCGCGAACGATAGCAGACCAGAAAGAGCTGCGGCGTCACATTGTCAAGCTCGACACACTGCAGGCCGATTGGACTGACAAGGCGCAACTTGCCCTTTCAAAAGATCGCGAAGACCTGGCCAAGGCGGCGCTACTGGAAAAGCGCAAGGCAACGGATATGGCAGATCAGCTAAAAGCTGAAGTTGAGGTGCTTACAGACGCCCTCAAGGCATCCGAGCTGGACATCCAGAAGCTGCAAAAAAAGCTGGCGGATGCGCGCAGTCGTCAAAACGCACTGATGACTCGCCTTGAGAGCGCGGAAAATCAGGTCAAGTTGCGCACGATGTACAATGGCGACAAGGTCCGTGAGGCTTTTTCCCGGTTCGATGTACTCGAGCGCAGAGTAGATGAAGCGCAGGGCTATGCGGATGCGCTGGCAATCGGAAGCGACGCTCCGCGTTCACTTGGTGACGAGATCGCAGCGCTTGAATCTTTCGATGTGGTCGACGCCGAGCTTGAAGCGATGAAAAAAGCGATGAAGCAAGAAACGAAGAAGGAAGGTTAAGTCATGGACGGCGATATCATCATTGTACCAGTTGTTGTTGGCATTCTCTTCCTTGGACTTCCATGGCTGATCCTGCACCATGTGACTAAGTGGAAAACAGCAGCGACGCTCACCAACGACGATGAACGCATGCTTGGCGACATGTATGAACTCGCACGGCGCCTGGAAGAACGCATGGAAACCGTCGAGCGCCTGGTAGGGCAAGACAGTCCAGACTTCAGCCCGCGACGCATCGATCATGAATCCGAAGAATATGTGTCAGAAAATATCCGCCGGCTGGAAAGGAACCGCTGAAATGAGCAGCAAGCACACACAATTTTATCTCGATAAGCAGAACGCCAAATGGAAGGGCGTCTGCGCCGGGATTGCAGATTATACCGGGGTTGACGTCCTTTGGGTCCGTTTGGGTGCAGTGATGCTGACCTTGATGGGTGGGTTTCCCTGGACACTGGTGGCCTATTGGGGAGCCGCCTGGTTCGCCAACAAGAAGCCAGTCCACTTGTATGTTGACCAGGACGACAAGAAATTCTGGCAAGGGGTCCGTCAGTCACCAGCCCGGACGACCCGCGACATCCGGTCAAGATTTCGCGATATCGACAATCGACTCGCTGACATTGAGCTATACTATGTAAGTAATAACAAGCAGTTGGCTGATGAGATTGAAAGCCTGCGCTGAAGCGCAACGCCAATTCAGGAGGAAAACATGGAAGCCGAGACATTCTTTTTTGCCATGTTCCTGGGCAGCTTGATGGGAGCCGTCGCGACACTGGCGATACAATATTATGGCCGCCGCAAGGTACGTACCGCTCTGAAGGCAGAAGGGTTGCTTCCGGACCGCGCTGCCTCCCTGCTGGCGAACGAAAATGAGGCCATGCGAGGTCAAATGTTGCGGCTAGAAGAACGGCTTTCGGTAATGGAGCGCATTGCAACCGACAGCCATATAAACTTGAGCCATGAAATCGAACGACTGCGCTAACAAGCGCAGGGAAAGGACTTAGGATGAATTTTGGTGGCCCTTCTTTCGTTGTCGCACTTGTCTTGATCTGTACGGCCGGATGGATATTCAATACCTGGATCCGCGCCAGGCACGGCTACCCTCTCGAGGACGAATGGGGCGGCAAGACTGAAAGAGTTGGTGCTGATAGCGAACGAAAAATCATGTTGCTCAGCAGCGAGAATGACGCGTTGAACAACAAGATTAGTCATTTGGAAGAACGCGTCGCGGTACTGGAACGTATCGTGACCGACAGGGCCGGAAGGCTTTCGGAAGAGATCGAAAACCTGCGTTGAGCACAAGGGAGACTAGTATAATGGATCCAAGTTTAGTCGAAGGCCTGATGCGGCTGTCAATGCCCATCACGATGATTGTGGTCGTTGGAGTAGGTGGCTGGGTCGTGACCACATGGATGCGTATAAAAAACGGTTATCCACTGGACGGGGCATGGGGACAATCGGTTTATCCAAAGTCCGACCAGGAAGCTGTCGAGCGAGTCAAGCTTCTGAGCCAGGAAAATGCGCAGCTGCGTGCCGAGCTGGGTTCGATCAAGGATCGCTTGGCTAACGTGGAAAAAATCGTGGTTGATGACAGCCACAGGCTGACTTCAGAAATCGAAGCGCTGCGCGGCCCGACAAATTGAAAGGCAGTTATCATGTTCGAAGAAATATGGATTCTCATACCCCTTGCACCGTTTTTGCTCGGTGGGTTTGCCCTTTGGTCACGCCACAAACAAAGGGAGCTGGAAATAATGTCGCAAGCAAACACTGAGAAAGCCGCCCAGTATGCGGCCCAGAACGAACGACTTGAGCAGCGCGTCCAGGTTCTCGAACGCATCATCACAGACAAGAGCAGTAGCCTAGCTGATGCCATAGAAGATCTGCGCGATAAGCCGCTGAACTGAGCATTGGGCAACGACATTCGAGGAGATAGAAATGGGACCGTTTGAAATGGTAGTTGCGATTATAGCGATCGTGACCATCGGGAAAGTTCTGAGCGCCCGCTATAAGGCGAAGCACGGAATTTTAGAAATCGAGAATGAAGATGGCTACGTGCAACAAAAGCTCGCCGGCACTTCCGATACCGACAGGATGCAAGACGAGATCAAGTTATTGAAAGATCGGATCCACGTTCTCGAACGTATTGCAACAGACACCAACTCGACCCACGATCTCAATAGGCAAATTGAGGAACTTCGCGGCCGTTAAAACGGTCGCCTTATGAAGCGAAAGGACGGAACCGATGCCACAGGATCCCAATTTCTACATGATAATCGGAGCAGCCGCAGTGACATGCGTCGCGATGATCGCGACCATTTCCCTGCGCGGATGGCGAGACTGGATCGCGCTCAAACATGCAGAGCTGCAAGCGCATCAACATGGAAATGAAAAGCCGACGCCATCGACGGTGTCTCGAATCGAGGTCGCAGATCTGAAAGAGCGCGTAAAGAAACTCGAGGCCATTGCGGCAGGTATAGATATCTAATTTCTCGCTTTCGCCTGACGCTGTATCTTGTAAGAGCAGCGCCATGAGCACACTTGAAGACATACTCGAAGAATATGAGTTCCTGGACGCTGATGACCGCTACCGGCTCTTGATCGATCTCGGCCGAGACTTGCCCCCGATGCCCGACGCGTTGAAAACCGATGCCACCCTTGTCCGCGGATGCTCTGCAAATGTCTGGGTATATCCCGTGGCGAACGGTAACACGCTAGCGTTCATGGCAGATAGCAATGCTGCCATCACCAAGGGCATTATTGCTCTCGTTCTGAAAGTGGTTGCTGGTAAATCGGGAGCTGAAATTCTCGCTACCCCAATCGAAGACGTGCTCAGCCCTTTCGACCTAAAGAACCAGCTGAGCTCGAACAGGACGCAAGGAATCCCCAATATGATCGCACTAATTCGGGATACCGCGGCGCGCTACGCTGCTTGATTGAGCAAATGTGGAGGCACGTGAGAGAGATTGCATTGAATTAGCAGGATATCACTCCAATGATCAATCGGCAGTGTAGCTCACCCGAAATAGACCAGACTTCATGCTAATCTACATTCGTTGCCTGGTTCAAGCCCAACCGAGCTCCAGCCCATTAAAAGCTGTTTGTGCACATTCCTAATCGAACAAAAAAGCCAAATCGAGCAAGGAAAACTGGAGCAAGACTGGCTCATTCCCTTGCAAGCATTTCACCCCTTCCATTCTCGACGTTCTTCGGCAACGCGCAGCACGTCATATGCGGCCTGCCCTGCCTGAAACGCCTTTGCAGCGTCGGTATTGCCGGGATTGACGTCCGGATGAGTAAGCTTGGCTATTTGCCTCCATGCCTTTTTTGCATCCTCGAAAGTCGAATCGACTTCAAGGCCCAATATTTCAAGTGCATGCATCTCGTCGCGAGTGCGGGTGCCATCTCCAGAACCAGCCCATCCATAATGTGCCGCTTCCTTGAAACCGGAATTATCGCGTTTTTCGTTTGCTTCGCGCTGCTCGGCCTCTTCCTTTGTCAGGCCCTCAAAATAGTCCCATCCACGGTTATATTCGGCTGCATGCTCTTCGCAAAACATCCAGCGGTCCGGGCTATTGGGAGACTTGGGCGCGGGGCATTTCCCTGCCTGGTTACAGCCATATCGATCACATAGGCGAACCTGCTGCGCTTCACGAGAACTGCCATATCCCCGCCAACGGGGAAAACCAAAATCATTGCGTGAAGAACGAGCCATGCCGCCCCTTTAACGGCGGCATGACTTTAATACTAGGCTTAGAAAATGCGAATTATGCCCCTGCCATTGCTCCGGCCATCATCGCACTGCCAAAGAATGTCGAGAACAGGATGCCAACCAAGACACCGGACACAACCAACGTCAGGACAATATATATCAGGACAATAACGACCGT
>JBATDO010000278.1:0-8131 GCA_049663505.1 Sphingorhabdus sp. | reverse complement strand
CTTTTGCGGTTTGCAGGACCTGCACGTTGTTTTGATAATGGCGCGATGTCTCGATCATCTCGACCAGCTCTGCGGCGCTATCCACCGCTGCTTCCCAGACATCGCCATTTGCATCGGCGAGCGGGTGGGAAGGTTCGTGCCGTTTGACCGGCGCGTTCTGTGACGTGGCAATTCGGTCCACCTGGACAGTGGCTGTGCCCTTCTCGCCCATGATCGTACGAAATACCGGCTTCATCGAGCGGAAGGCACCAGCCTCGCTGCCCGAGACCGTGCCCGCATTGGCGAGATTTGAAGCGGTCGTGTTGAGGCGAACGAGGTTTGCCGACATCGCCCGGCTGCTGATATCGAAGATGGATAAATTCTGGGGCACCGTCATTCTCCCTTGAGCGCGCGGCTGATCGTGCCGATACGACCTTGCAGGAATGAAAGGCTCGACCGGTAGGCGAGGGCGTTTTCGGCAAAGGCCGTTTGCTCGGTCGAGAGCTCGACCGTGTTGCCATCAAGCGATGCCTGGACCGGCACGCGGTACCGGATTGCAGCCTCGGGCGACTGGCCTTGCTCGGCCATGTCGAGGGCCGCGCGAAAATCTATGTCGCGTGCCTTGTAATTGGGCGTTGAAGCATTGGCGATATTGGAGGCGAGCATCGACATGCGCTGCTCACGCAGCTTCAATGCATTAGCATGTACCCCCAAAAGGCTGTCCATCGTCGGCATTGCCATTCCTTTCACAATCAGGACCGGACCAAAAAACATGATCATGGTCGATTACGTATGCGAATGAATAAGCAAACACCGTGCCAGTTTAAGAAAAACAACGATAATACAGTATCATAATCGAATTTTTCTGGCCCGGTCCAGGGTTCGTCTCATGATCGTCAAGACTTTGACATGCACGAACAGCAGCACCTGCAGGAACGGCGCAGTCACTGGGTTATTGAGCGCTTGGCACAGCTTTTGCTCTTTGTTCGGGATTACACGCAAAACTGACCGAAAAGGACCAGGCCCTCATGAAAAAGAAATTCTCCTCGCTCTTGCTTGCGGCATGCATATTGTCACCTGCACACGCGCAGCAATTTGAAGACCTCCAGGCGCTCGATGCAAAGGTCGCAGTCGCTGTTGGACGCGATGCCGCCAAGCCTATCGACCGGCGGTTGAAGCTTGCCCGCTGCCCAGAGCCCGTGACCCTTGACACCAGCACTACGGCTGCTGTCACCTTGCGCTGTTACCCGATTGGCTGGCGGATCCGCGTACCGGTAACGCCGCCTGCAGCTGCTGCAAATAGCGGCGAACTCCTGGTCAAACGCGGTGAGACTGTCGAGATCGTGATCCAGAGCGACGACTTTGAAATCACTTCCTCGGGTGTTGCCGCAGAAGACGGGTTTTCGGGTAAACGCATCCGAGTCAAATCTTCGACAGGCAGTTCATTGATAACCGGAACAGTGATGGGACAGTCGCTCGTATATATCCAGGATTAAACATTTCGTAAAAGCGACCGTTATGATGCTTGTGACCCTGTCGACTTTCCGACAGGACCAAGCTGACGGATAAAAGAGATGATAGATCGCATTCCCCCGTTAAAGGCTGTTTCAGCGCTAGCCCAGGCATCTACAAGGACGCTTGCAAGCGCAGATGGCAATCATGGCAAGGCTGCTGCACCTGAAAGCTCGGCCTCGCTTTCCAAGCTGATCAGTCTTGCCCGCACACTTGCTGACCAGGGCCCTCCCATCGATACCGCCAAGATCGCTCAAGTGCGCCAGGCAATTGCCGATGGTAGCTACCAGATTGATGTCGAGGCCCTTGCCAACGCGATGCTTCGCGATTCAGGCAAAGTCTAGGAATGAGCGCGCAAGCACTCGAACAATTGATAGAAAGCCAGGCTGCCCTGATTGCAGCCCTGGACAGCGGTGACGTGGCAGCGATCGAGCTCGCAACGCAACAAATGGCGAGTGCAGTCGAGACCGTGCGGCACCAGGATGCATGGCATGAACAGTCCACTCTTGGCCATCTCGACCACGCGATGAAACAGTCACAGGCAGCGCGGATCCGCGTCAATTACCTGTCGGAGTGGACGCGTCAGAAGATTGACCATCTGGGCGAGATACGCGGCATCAATTCGCTGTCAAACCGAGCGACATACTAGAGAAACCAACGATTTCTCCGATTTGGCACGGAAGTTGCTGTTCTAGGAACGTAACAACCGGAAAGACCAGATGCCAACTTCCCCATTCATCGACGCAGGCGCACCTGCCGCCCGCCGCGTGGATCAAGCCATCGCCACGGCCTCGCGCCGTACCGGCGTCGATTTCGATTATCTCATGAACCAGGCACGGATCGAAAGTGCCATGAACCCCACGGCCAAGGCAAGCACCTCTTCGGCAGTTGGACTGTACCAGTTTACCAAGCAGACCTGGCTTGCCACACTCAAGACGCACGGCGCTGAACACCAGCTTGGCTGGGCCGCCGATGCAATCAGCCAGTCGGCAGATGGCAGCTTTCGGGTTGATGATCCGCGCATGCGCGACGCCATTCTCGATCTGCGTACCGATCCGGAGGCATCCTCGGTAATGGCAGGCGAATTTGCCGCCGACAACAGCGCCCATCTCACCACGTCACTCGGGAGATCACCCGAGCCGGTAGACCTGTACCTTGCCCATTTCCTGGGTGCCAATGGCGCCGTGCAGTTTTTGTCTGCCCATGATGCCAATCCCGATGCGCTTGCAGCGCCGTTGTTGCCAAAAGCAGCCGCTGCCAACCGAGCGATCTTTTACGACAAGCAAGGAGCACCGCGCAGCGTGGGCGAAATACGACAATTGTTCGAAGCAAAGCTCACAGCAAGCGGCACGTCTGCCAACTGGGCGCAGGCAATGCCAGCTGGCGGCGCCCAATCGGTATCCAGCCAGAGCTGGCGATCCCAAGCAGCGCGCACCCCTCAAACAACCGCGATGCCGGAAATGCGGGGTTTTGAACCGATGCCGAAAAATCTTTCACTCAGCTTTGCCCACCAGGCCTACCAGAGACTGGCGAGCCTTGGCGGAGGTGCGCGATCATGATCGACATCGTCAAGCTTCGCTTGTGGGGCAATGCGGCGCGCGGCAGCATCTTGCCCATGGCGATCCTCGGGATTGTCATGCTGATGATCGTGCCCGTGCCGGCCTTCATGCTCGATATCGGATTTATCGCCAATATCATGATATCGCTCGCGGTTCTGATGGTCGCGCTCAACGCGGCCAAGCCGCTCGACTTCTCGGCATTTCCAACCGTGCTGCTCCTTGCAACATTGTTTCGCCTGTCGCTCAATGTTGCCTCGACGCGCGTCGTACTTGTTGATGGCCACAGCGGGGCTGCGGCTGCCGGACATGTGATCGAGGCCTTTGGCGCATTTCTGATTGGCGGCGACTATATCGTCGGCCTGTTTGTCTTTGCCGTGCTCATGATCATCAACCTGGTCGTGATTACCAAGGGTGCCGGGCGCGTCTCGGAAGTTTCAGCGCGTTTCACGCTCGATGCCTTGCCAGGCAAGCAGATGGCCATTGACGCCGACCTCAACGCAGGACTCGTGACGCCTGAAGACGCAAAGGCACGCCGGCAGGAAGTCGCGACCGAAGCCGACTTTTACGGATCGATGGACGGCGCGTCCAAGTTCGTCAAAGGCGACGCGATAGCAGGGCTACTGATCCTGTTCGTCAACATCTTCGGCGGCCTCCTGCTTGGCACGCTCAGTCATGGTCTGAGTTTTGGCGAAGCCGCTGAAACCTACATAACGCTCGCAATCGGCGATGCGCTCGTTGCCCAGGTGCCAGCCTTGCTGCTCTCGATTGCAGCAGCTGCAATCGTTACGCGGGTGACGTCGCCATTTGACCTTTCAGGACAGATATCTAGCGAATTCGGCCACTCCAAGGCCTGGGGCCCAGTCACCGTTATCCTGACCTTTCTTGGCCTTATCCCGGCCATGCCGCAGCTTGTAATCCTGCCGGCAGCAGCCGTTTCCGGCACCATCTTCTGGCAACTCATCCGCAAGGAACGAGAGGCAAGGGTGGTGAGAATGCCCGTGGCAGAACCAGAGCTTCCGCATGTGATTTCCTGGAGCGACGTTTGTGAAACCGCGCCCATCACGCTTGAACTGGGATATTCGGTCATCAGCCTGGTCGACGAACGCGCCGGCGCGCCCTTGATGACAAGGATCACCGGTATCAGGCGGCAGCAATCGCGCGAACTCGGCTTCGTGCTGCCGCTGGTCAAGGTGAACGACAATCTCTCCCTTCCAGGTCACGCTTATCGCATCCGCATCGCGGGTGTCACCATGGGTGAAGACGAGGTCTGGTCAAACGAGTTGCTTGCGCTCGACTCCGGCGATTGCCTTGAGGGTATCACCGGGCGCCCCTGCAAGGATCCAAGCTTTGGACTGGATGCGATGTGGATCAGCGCGGACAAGCGCGCCGATGCAATCTCGGCAGGCTATACGGTGGTCGACGCGCCCACGGTCATTGCCACTCATCTCAATAACATCATTTCTGCCTCGGCGGCCGAACTGTTCGGGCTGGACGATGCCCAGGCGCTGCTCGACAATCTGAAAGAAGCCTTCCCGCAACTTGCCCAGGGCCTCACACCAAATCCCTACTCGCTGGCAACGATAACCACGGTCTGCAGGGCGCTGCTTGCTGAACGCGTGCCCTTGCGCGACTTCCGCAAGATCGCAGAAGCAATGGTTGATCTTTCAGGGCACGATCTCTCGCCATCCGACCTGGTCGAATCTGTTCGCCAGCGCCTAGGTTCGCTCATCATCCAGGGCATTGTTCCCATCAAGATGCCGCTGCCGGCCATCACGTTTGATTCCGAGCTGGAGGCCCTGCTGATGCAGGCGGTCCGAGCAGGTCCAAATGCCACCTGGCCGTTTGAGCCCGATCTCGCACGCCGGATCATCGCCTCGGTGAGCGACGCGGTCCAGCCGCTGTTGCTCGCTGCCCGCAGCTTTGCCGTCATCACCTCTCCCATGTGCAGGGCAGCCATCGCCCGCCTGTTGAGGGCCCAGCTTGCAGATGTCCCCGTCCTTTCATTCCTCGAGATACCCGAAACCAAGACCGTCGACGTGATCGCCGTTGTGGGAGGCAAGCAAGCCGTTGCTGCCTTGCCGAACCCTGGCGACATGCATGACGAGAGAGGCGAATAAGCATGCGTAACGAAGTCATACAACATGGTTCGCTGACCTATGGTCGAAAGGGCGCGGCGCGAGATGCCGATGAGATCATTCGCCAATATGGCCAGCTGGTGCGCAAGACTGCCTGGCACGTCCATTCACGCATGTCGACAGCTGTTGAAATCGAGGACCTGGTCCAGATCGGCATGATCGCACTGGTCGAGGCCGCGCGTCATTTTGAGGACAGGGGGATACCCTTTGTCCCTTATGCCAGCACGCGCATTCGCGGTGCCATGATCGACGAGTTGAGGCGGGTATCGCGCTTGTGTCGGTCAGGAATGGTAAACAGGCGAACGCTTGTTGCCACCCGCAAGCGACTGGAACAGCAACTCATGCGCCCACCGAGTGACGCGGAAATGGCCGAAGCGCTCCAACTGGGTGCAGACGGCTATTATCAAATGGTCGCCAGTGCACAGGATTCCCAGGTCAACTCGATCGATGACAGCTATTCTGATCATGACATCTGGTTTGCCGACGATGCTCAGGGTGCCGATGAAACAATCGAGCGTGCAGAGCTTGCCCGCACGCTTGCGGATAACATTGCCAGCTTGAGTGAACGCGAAGCGCTCGTGCTCAATCTCTATTTCGTCGAGGAAATGAACCTGCACGAAATCAGTGAGGTCATGAAGCTGACATCAGCGCGCATCTGCCAGATCAAAAAGGCAGCTCTGGGACGCTTGCGGGAAATGATGGAAGGCTAAAGGGGGCCTGGAAAATGGCTTGTTCCCCTTGAAATACAGGGAGCCACTCGTCAGCCGAGATCACCCTTGCGAAAAAGTTCCGTGAGCAAGATGCCGTCAAACGCCTCGCTTTGCGGCAGGTCATAGTCAGCCGACCGGAACCCAGTTTTCGTGAACCGAATGGCGATGCTGTCAACCTCCTCGTCGAATGATACACCGAAGCGATCACGGTCGATCCAGCGAACAAGTGCACCTACCTCGCCAAATGGACCAAGCATTATGGATACGCGTTCGCCGACATTGGGCGGGTACACAGCGCGACAGGCCATGCCGCTTGAGGATATGTTGGAAATGATGACCCGTTGGTCAGGAAGATCCGCGGCACCCATCTGGCAGACATGGAGCGTCGCTTGCCGTGCTTCACGCACTGGCTGCCGGGTGGATTTTTTTCGACGAACGCTTTTCATATCTCTGGTCTGGCCGCTTTCTAAGTGACGTTTGCGCTTGCAGTTTATAAGCCGCTCAGTGCCTTAGTTGCCCATCAACTTGCGCAGCTTGTCCAGGGCGCTTTTCTTGATCTGGCAAATCCGTGCAGCACCGACGTCAAGTGTCTGGCCGATTTCTTCCAGGTTCATCTCTTCGATGAAATAGAGGTTCAATACCATCTGCTCGCGTTGTGACAGCTTGGCAAGATTTGCGCCCAGAAGTGCTGCAAGCTGTGCCTTTTCAAGGGACTCATCGGCACTGTCGCTATTGTCGGAAAAGCACATGTCATGGTCGCTATAGGCATCGTCGATCGAAGTCTGGCGAACGGCATGCGTGCTTGCAACCATCACTTGATATTGTGGACCATCAAGACCCAGTTCGGCCGCGATATCTGCATCACTGGGCGTACACATCAAGCGCTGCTCAAGTTCTGCCCTGGCAGTTGCAATCCTGCGCCTGTTGGCCATACCCGAACGTGACATGCGTGCATCGCGTCGCAGGGCATCGATCATCGCACCGCGGATGCGCGTATTTGCATAAGTTGCAAATGCAACGCCGCGTTCTTCGAACCCGCGGGCGGATTCGACGAGCGCAATAAGACCAATCTGCATCAGGTCTTCCACTTCTATGGCGGTCGACATGCGCGAATGCACATGCCATGCGATCCGGCGGACCATCTGCTTGTGAGCCATGATCAGCTTTTCCGAATTCTGGTTGGCATGACCCGCCCCCTTGGCAAAGCCAACTGGCTCGAAGCTGTTGGACAGGGCAGGGGTGGCAAGATTTGCAGGTTCGGTATTGTGACTGGTCAACATAATAAGCTCATCCTTCTGGTCCACAGCCGGTCCACCATGAACAGGTAGACAAGCCGCTATCCCAGGAACGAAGCAATGATCGTGCCAGTTTGGAAAAAGCCTAAAATTAACTATATAATACAAGTTGTTGAGTGAAAATACTCGCGCGAGGCCGGCGCTTTGTCGGGCTTTTGACAGGGGTGGAGGGCTTTTTTTGACACCGTCCCCCTTACGAGCTGTGCGCCACGTCTTGCCAGGTTCCAGCCGGAGACCATTTTATCTGTGACAGCTGATGTTACGGCTTTTTGGCCAAAGGATTTAATGAATCTTCAAACCCGTCCGTAAACTGGACATGGCTGCAAAAAAATCCGTCCGTCTGCGATTTAACAATGTGCGCGTTGCACATTTTCAGATCAGCGCGGTTTGCGCCCTGCTGATCGGTGGCGTGTCGATTTGCCTGCCAGGCGCTGCGTCAGGATCGCAGGCCCGGCAGCCGGCGCGCATAACCGTGACAATTGTGAAGGCGGTTGAAATGCGTGATGGCGTCGTGCGTGATGCCAAGGGCAATGTGTTGAGCAAAGAGCCATCCACCGCCCCCCGGCTGCGCCCGCCCGCACCCCAAGGTGCTGCAACTGATCCGGACAAGCTGGCAGGCAGGCCACTCGTCGTTGTTGATCTTCCGTGATCAAGCCGTCGTCTTGGACCAAGTCCGGACGCGCAATCTCACAAACGGTCCAGACCCTCGGCCGCGAGGGATTAGCGATAGTTCGAGAAATGTCCCATCTCCGCAGTCTTCAATAGCGGCTGAAACAGTCTCTGACCGTGACTCCCGTGTGACATTTCTTATGCTGAGCTTCGCTGCGGTTTGACGAATGACCAGATAACAATTGATCACTGAGACCATTTGTTTTGTTACAGGGTCTATCCAATCACTTTGAAGAGCCGCTCACCAAGTTCCATGCAATACAGGGCGCTTG
>JBATDO010000277.1:0-2878 GCA_049663505.1 Sphingorhabdus sp. | reverse complement strand
GGAGCATAGTCGTCGTCCAGGTGAACATGGGGCTGGGTCGCAGGCCGGAGCTTGTTATCCGATATTGCTTTTTGAACACCGTCCTGGATTGACGTATTCAAAGCGTCCTGCAGCAGCGAATCACGGTGCATTTTCTTGACCAGATTGGCAGGGACCTTGCCTGGTCGAAACCCGGGCATGCGCACCTGAGGCGCGATCTTTTTCACTTCCGCATCAATCTTTGCCTCAACGTCCTTGGCGGTGATCGTCATGCGATATGCGCGTTTCAGGCCTTCATTCTGTGTCTCGACGGTTTGCATAATAACTTCTCTAATCCGGGCGGACAAAAAATGCCCGCAGTTAGCTTAAAAAATGGCTTTCGGGTTCGACGGCCGCTTCTACTTCGTGGTGCGGGCGAAGGGACTCGAACCCCCACACCTTGCGATGCCAGAACCTAAATCTGGTGCGTCTACCAATTCCGCCACGCCCGCTTACGAAAAGCTGCCGTTTCACAAACGACGGGAGCCTCTAACGGGAAAGCTGCGGCAGGGCAAGGGGGAAGCGGCTGATAGTTTCTATCGCGCCGCCAGAGCCCCGATCAGCCTAGGGCCTTCTTCAACAATTCATTGATAATCTGGGGATTAGCTCGACCCTGCATGGCCTTCATGGTTTGGCCCACAAAAAAGCCAAACAATTTGTCCTTGCCTGATCGGTACTCTGCAACCTTGTCTTCATTCTCAGACATGATCTTTGCAATTTCAGCCTCGATTGCCCCTGTATCGCTGGTCTGCTTGAGGCCCTTTTCTTCTACGATTTCGGCTGCACCCTGCCCTGTTTCAAGCATAATCTCGAAAACTTGCTTGGCGATGCTTCCACTGATTGTGCCATCAGCAACAAGGCCAAGCAATTCGGCCGCCTGCCTTGGGCCAACCGGGCTTTCGTCCAGAGTTTTACCCAGCTTGTTCAGCGCGCCGAAGAGTTCAGACATCAGCCAGTTGGAGGCCTGCTTTGGTTCAACACCTGAATCCAGCAATTCCTCGAACCAAATTGCCGTTTCGTGCTCCGCTGTTAGGACCGCAGCATTGTATGCTGTAAGCCCCATCGCCTCGTAACGTTTACGCTTGGCATCGGGCAACTCCGGCAAACTGGCTCGGCATTCTTCGATAAATGCCTCATCAAGCTCGACCGGCAACAGATCCGGGTCCGGAAAATACCGGTAGTCATGCGCATCCTCTTTCGAACGCATTGAGCGAGTTTCCATTTTGTTTGGATCAAACAGACGGGTTTCCTGAACGACCTTTCCGCCGCTTTCGATCAAATCCACTTGCCGCTGCGCTTCATATTCGATTGCCTGCATCATGAACCGTATCGAATTGACATTTTTTGTCTCTGTTCGCGTGCCGTATTCATCGCCCGGTTTGCGCACACTGACGTTGACGTCGGCGCGCATCGAGCCCTGCTCCATATTGCCATCACATGACCCAATATATCGCAGGATCGACCTGAGCTTCTTCACATAGGCACCTGCTTCTTGCGGAGAACGCATATCGGGGCGCGAAACTATTTCCATCAAAGCAACGCCCGACCGGTTCAGATCGACAAACGACATGGTCGGATGCTGGTCATGCATGAGCTTTCCAGCATCCTGCTCGACATGAATCCGCTCAACACCAATGGTGCGCGTTTCACTGTCCGGGTCTTTTTCGTTTAGCGTAACTTCGATTGCACCTTCACCGACAATCGGGTGATATAGTTGCGAAATCTGATAGCCCTGCGGCAAGTCGGCGTAGAAATAATTCTTGCGGTCAAATCTCGACCAGCGATTTATCTGGGCGTTGATCGCCATGCCGGTACGCACTGCCTGGCGAAGGCATTCCCTGTTCGGAACAGGAAGCATGCCTGGCATGGCAGCGTCCACCAAGCTGACTTGGCTATTGGGTTCTGAACCAAAAGAAGTCGATGCGCCCGAAAACAGCTTTGAATGTGATGTGACTTGCGCATGGACTTCGAGGCCAATCACGACCTCCCACTCACCTGTTGCACCTTGGATGCGATAATCGCTCATGTTAACCACCACTCTCCGGCTTCGCCGACAAATGCCGACCGCTCTTCAATGGCAAGGCCTGCGTTCAGCACTGCCTGTTCGTCAAGCGCCTTGCCTATGATCTGCAAGCCCAGGGGCAAGCCGTCTTTGCTCAGTCCACCCGGAACCGACATCGCAGGCAGGCCTGCAAGCGATGCGGGAACTGCAAAGACGTCATTGAGATACATTGACAGCGGGTCACTGGTTTTTTCTCCCAATCCGAACGCCGCGCTCGGTGCTGTCGGTGCAAGGATCAAGTCGCAACTTGCCCACGCCTTGTCAAAATCGCTGGCGATAAGTGCACGCACCTTTTGGGCCTGTGTGTAATAAGCGTCGTAGAAGCCCGCGCTAAGCACATAAGTCCCAATCATTATGCGTCGGCGGACCTCTGCACCAAAACCGGCAGCCCGGGTGGCAGCGTACATCTCTTGCAATCCAGCACCATCTGGCAGTTCGCGCAGACCATAACGAACACCATCATAACGCGCGAGATTTGACGAAGCCTCCGCCGGTGCAATTATGTAATATGCAGGAAGTGCATATTTGGTGTGCGGCAGGCTGATATCAACTACGATTGCACCAGCGTCTTTCAGCCAGGCAATTCCGTTGTCCCACATTTTCGCGATGTCGGGATCGATACCGTCAAGCCGGTACTCCATCGGTATACCGATGCGCTTGCCTTTTAGATTCGAATTAAGAGCTGCTTCCCAGTCGGGTACCGGCAAATCCAGCGATGTTGAATCCTTGGGATCATATCCCGCCATCGCTTCGAGCATTATTGCACAGTCGCGCACATCACGTGCCATTGGCCCAGCT
>JBATDO010000276.1:0-11278 GCA_049663505.1 Sphingorhabdus sp. | reverse complement strand
CACCGGCGGCGCGTGGCTGAGCGTGTGGAGTGGCTCAAAATGCGCGCCACCCAACGCATCGGCATATTGATCCTGTAGGGCGCCGAAACCGGTCGGCATTGCAGCCAGCGACGCAGCATCGGTCGTGGGACGAACACACTCCTCTGCGTGCAAGGTTCCGGTGGGGATGCGTGACCGCGTCATCGCTGCATTTTCCTCTGCTGCTGCGGCCTTTTGTTGCGAAGCCAGCGCCACGCTGTCAAGCTCTGCACGGCTGAACCCTTCAGCTGACGCCAGCCGGTCCGCGGCCAGCACCACAGGAATATAGCGGGTGCGTGTGGGAAAGTTCGGGTCCTCATAATAGCTGGCCCTGTCTGCCATGAAAGGGACCCGGCTCATGCATTCGACGCCACCTGCAAGCACGGTTTCCGCCTGGCTGCTGCCAACCATCGCGGCTGCCTGTCCGATCGCTGAAAGTCCCGATGCACAATAATTGTTGATGCTATGCGCCGCTGTTGCGTCAGGCAGGCCGGAATGCAGCTTGGCGACGAGCCCAATATGCCCGCCTTGATCGCCCACCTGGCCAATACAGCCCAGCAGGAGTGCTTCGGGCACGTTCACCACATCGCCAAGCCGTGCGCGAAGTGCATCGATTTGTTGCTTGACTAGCTCATGCGGCGTCAGTGCGCCAAGTCCGCCCCCAGCCTTGGCTTTGCCGCGAGGCGTGCGAACTGCATCATAAAGGAAAACTTCAGTCATGCACTAGACGCCGACCACGAAGCTGACCGAAGTCGTTGCACTGCCACCCACATTGAAAGTCGCGAAATTCTTCGCACCTTCGACCTGGTAATCGCCAGCATTGCCAGTTACTTGGCGCCAGGCATCAAGCGTCATGCGCACGCCGGTTGCACCCACAGGATGGCCGAGCCCGATCAGTCCGCCCGACGGATTGACAGGCAGCTTGCCGCCCAATGCAATCGTGCCGTCCTCAACCGCGCGCCAGCTTTCGCCTGGCGGGGTGATGCCGAAATGGTCGATCGCCATATATTCCGTAATCGAGAAACAGTCATGCACCTCGACGCCATCGCATGCGTAAATGTTGCTCATGCCAGCGCGGGCAAGCGAGTCCATCATCGCCTTGCGCACCGTCGGGAAGACATAGGGCTGACCGCGACTGCCGCTGACCTTGGTCGAATAGAGCAAAGGCGCGGTTGAATGACCCCAACCTTTGAGACGCGGGATGCTTTCAAGCGCGATGCCGCGTCGCTTTGCATAACGTTCCGCGACTTCGCGCGAAGCCAGGAAGATCGCTGCTGCCCCGTCGGTCACCTGCCCGCAATCGGCTTTGCGCAGGCTGCCCTCAATAGGCGGATTGAGTTCATCATTGTCGGCGAAATGCTCAGGCGTAATTTCCCAGTTGCGCGTTTGCGAGTTGGGATTTTTCTTGGCATTGGAGAATGCGATTTCGGAAATGCCCCGCAGATGGGCGCGGTCCAGTCCGAAGCGTTCCTCATACTCCGCAGCGACATTCGAGAACATATGAGGCCATAAATATCGTGCCTCCTGTGCCTCTCGCCCTGCCCATGCAGCAGAGCCCAGATATTCGGCGGCCCGTTGCCCAGGCACATTACGCATCAACTCGATACCAAGCACCAGTGCAAGCCCATAGCGCCCGGCCTCGATCTCTGCGCTTGCCGCCAAGATGGCGATGCTGCCCGAAGCGCAGGCCGCTTCATGGCGCGAAGTCGGGATGCTCGCCATGTCGGGATGGACATGGCCGAAAAAGCCACCGAGCTGGCCTTGGCCTGCGAAAAGCTCAGCGACGAAATTGCCCACATGCGCGGTTTCGACTTCCTTGGGCTCGATACCCGTCGCGGCAAATGCGGATTCGGCGACATCGCGGAATAGTTCGAATATGCCGCCGCCTTCGCGGTCGATATTGCGGCTAAAGTCGGTCTGGGCCCCGCCCAGAATGAAAACTTCTGCGGACATCTCAGTCTCCCTCGTCGATCATTGCCAGCGCCAGCTCGCGAACTTCACTGCGCATCACCTTATTGGTCACATTGCGTGGTAGGCTATCGAAATGGAACAGCCTTTCGGGTAGTTTGAAAACTGCCATGTCCTGTCGTTTCAGGAAGCTGGTGACGCTCTCGAGTGTCACGTCCGCTCCCGGGCGGGGTACGGCCGCCAGCCCGACACGCTCACCCATGACAGCATCGGGCAGCGAAAACACGCAAGCTTCCGCCAGATCAGGATGGCCACCGAGAAGCTGGTCGATTTCCTCCGGCGAGATGTTCACCCCGCCGCGAATGATGAGATCCTTGCAGCGCCCGACGAAGCGGAGGAAGCGACCGCCTTGTTCGATCTGGAACAGGTCTCCGGTTTTGAACCAGCCGTCTTGCGTGAAGGCGGAGGCTGTCTGTTCTGGTGCTTTCCAATAGCCTTCGAATACCGCCGGGCCACTGATCTGCAATTCGCCGGGAATGCCCTCTTGGGTGATCGGGTCGCCGCCCGATGGAGGCACCAATCGCGAGTCCATGATCCGTTTGGGAGTTTTGCCGTAATAAGGGGTGAGGTCGAGGCCAAATGGGAAATAGCTCGCGCGCTCAACCGGATCAGGCACATCGTCGGGTCCGGTAATCAGTGTCATGCCTTCATTCGAACCGAAGATGTTGATGACGTTCAGGTTTAGCCGCTCCTGAAATCCTTGCACCATTGCAATCGCGAGCGGCGCGGAACCCGAGCCTATGGTACGCAGGCTCGACAGGTCGACCTTGGCAAGCAGCGCCTCATTCTGCAACAGCATGTTGAGCACAGCGGGTGGGGCGATGGTGAAGCTCGGCCGTTCGGTGGCAATCTGGCTCAGATAGACCTGCGGGTCGAAGGGGTGGTGGAGCACCATTGTGCCGGCAATGCGCAGCCAGCTCATCGTGATTCCGCCAATCGAGGCCATATTGATCAGCGGGAAGGGGTTCAGCATCACATCACCGTCCTGCAACTTCGACGTGATATAGGTGCCTGGTGCAATCCCGACCCAATGATTATGGCTGCGAGGCACGCCTTTGGGGATGCCGGTTGTCCCCGAGGTCCAGCAGATGGTAAAGACATCGTCGGCGTCGATCCTGGTCGCAGCACGATGCGCCATCAGTTGCTCGGGCCGCGCAGGCTCTGCATCAAGGTTGATCGCATCGGCAGGCGAACCGGGCCCGACAGTCATCAGTTTGATCGCATCGCCCAGTAATGGACGAACGGTGCCGATATGGTCCGAACCTTTCATGGTCGTGGCACAGACAAAGGCTTTGGGATCGACAATGCCGAACATCGCCGAGAGCTCGTGCTTGCGATATTGCACTGCAACCGGGCTGACGATGGCACCAATGGTGGCGGCCGCGAAATAGAGCAAAACAAACTCGCTGATATTGGGGAGCTGGATGACGATCACATCATCCTTGCCGATCCCTGCTGCGACCAGCGATCCTGCCAGCCGCTCGATTTCAGCCTGCGTCTGCGCATAGCTCAGCCGCCGTGGCTCACCAAATGCAAAGTCTGCCCGGTTGGGTGCATCGACCAGAGCCAGTCGGTCTGGATATTTGGCTGCATTGGCAAAGAACAGGTCAGCGAGCGTCTGATCGCCCCACCAGCCTGCCTCGCGATATAGTCGCCGCTTCTCCTCCCCCGCGACGATCATTTCAGGCGGCCAGCACCGAATTTGGTCCCATGCCGATATCGTCACCATTGGCCCAGACCGAGTGCGTGCCCGAGCAGATACGTTCAGGCAAGATGATCCGGCAGACGGGACCAGCAGCGAAATTCTTGGCGTCGATCAGCACGCATTCGGACCGGTCATTTTCAACATCTGCGATGAAGGACACGAGATAACCGTCGTCTTCGTCCTTGGCGTTGATGCGCGGCGCAAACGGGCTCTCGCTGCCATAGCGTCCAGGGCCGAAAGAGATTTCCTCGCTCTTGCCTGTTTCAAGGTCATGTTTCACTAGCCCGGTAAACAGGAACCAATATGGCTCTGGAACAGCGGAATAGGCGTAGCGATATTTGCGGCCTGCATATTTCTGGTTGATCATGCCGAATTCAAGGATGCGTTCGTCGAGCCGTTCTTCGATCGTCGCTCCGGTTTTTAGGTTGAAACGCCAGCGGTGCAGCTTAGGCTTCATAAGACCTTGGCTCAAATAGGCCATCATTCGTTCCAACCCGTCGGGCGCATCAGGATGCGATTTGGGCTGCGGCTCTTCTTGGTAATAGCCGTCAAGAATGATCTCGTCACCTTCTTCCCATGCATTCAGCCAGTGCAGCGTATAGGTAGGTTCGGCCTCGAACCAGCGAATATCCTCGGGCTGTCCCATGCGCGGAATGATGCCAAAGCGCGTTTTTTCATCAGGATGGAACTGCACAACATGCAAGTTGCGTTCGAGCAGCTCC
Organism: Sphingorhabdus sp.; assembly: GCA_049663505.1. GTDB lineage: Bacteria > Pseudomonadota > Alphaproteobacteria > Sphingomonadales > Sphingomonadaceae > Sphingorhabdus_B. The sequence goes on along the minus strand of JBATDO010000276.1, from coordinate 6,865 downwards.
GGGTTCCAATAGAGCGGCATGTCGTTGACAATGGCGTAATTCTTCGTGAACGCCATGTCATGCGGCAGGCGCGGCCCGGCGAGTGGCACGGGGATATAGTGCTTCAGCTTATTATCCGGCCCGACCACGCCGTAGTGCATGTAGGGCGCATGCTTTGAATAGTTGAAGAACATGAGTTCGCCGGTCGCTTCATCGACCTTGGTGTGCGCCGAAACACCGTCGAGCGGAACCCAGCCCTCGGTGCCGAATTGCTCGAGCGTGAAGGGATCAAGCCGATAGCCTTCGCCGCACTGATAGAAAGTCGAAAGGATTTTGCCGGCATGGACCACGACGTCAGTCGATGAGGAATCCTTCAGCCATTCCTGCGCGCCCCAACCTGGGCGGGTCGATTTGTGGGGTGGTTCCATCAGTCCGGCCCAAAGCGCCTGGCCCGCCTCCTGTTCAGCCTGAAAACCCTTGGTGCGAACAAAACGGCTGCGATAACTGGCCCGGCCGTCTTTGAAACTGATCGCGTGAATTTGCCCATCGCCGTCAAAGGGGTGATAGCGGCCAATCGGCTCATGAACGGGAATCTCGCCGGTGCGTACATAAACACCGTCAATATCATCGGGGATAGTGCCGATTACCTCGGCATCGCCATTGGCGAAAACTGCGTTCCATTCGTTGAATGTCGGCCGCCACGCTCCTTGCATATAGGGATGTTCGGTCGACTTTAGAGTTGATCTTACTTTTCCAACCAGTTCGACTGTCATGGCTTCACTCCTTTGCATTGAAATGCGGCAAGTTGCACGCCGCGTCATATTCCTGTGTCAACCGCGCAACGATTGTTGCCATCGGTTCTATAGCAGTCACTGCCCCGACACCTTGCCCGGCTGACCAGACATTTTTCCACGCCTTGGCATCATCTTGCGCGTTTTCAAAATTGGGCTTCTTGTCTTCGGCCATATTAGCGGGATCATGGCCCGCAGCAATCAGACTTGCCCGCAGCCAGTTCGCGGTCACACCGGTGATGCCTCTGGAAGAAACAATGTCTTCCGCACCCGCCGAAACGACCATATCCTTATAGCCGCGTTCCGCCATGCTTTCCTCGCATGCGATCAGTGCGGTGCCCACATAGGCGAGATCAGCCCCGAGTATTTCGGCTGCGCGAATGGCATGGCCAGTAGAGATAGCCCCGCCCAAGACGATGGGGCCGTCCCAGAACTGGCGCACCTCTTCTACAAAGGCAAAGCCAGTGGTCTGCCCGGTATGTCCGCCCGCGCCCGAGGCCACCAGCACCAAGCCATCGACTCCGGTTGCCGCTGCCTTGCGTGCAAACCCGACCGAATTGACATCGGCAAAGACTAGCCCTCCATAGTTGTGCACGGAATCGACCACGCGTGCCGGATTACCAAGCGCGGTGATCACCAAAGGTGGCTTGTGCCGAAGCACACAATCAAGATCGGCAGGGAGGCGCTCGTTGGACGGGTGCACGACAAGGTTTGCACACCATGTCGCAGCCGCCGGTTCGTCCGCCACCGCCTCCACGATTTGCTGCATCCAGGCATCCAGAATTTCCGGCGTCCTTGCAATGGGGGTCGGAAAGCTGCCGATGATCCCGGCCTTGGCTTGCGCAATCACCATTTCCGGCCCCGAAATCAGGAACATCGGCGCTCCGATCACGGGAAGCACCAAATTGCGCGAAAGCTGTTCGGGAAATGGCATTATGATTCGAGTTCCTGAGGTCGGCTCTCATTAGCTTGCATAAAGATACCAACTTGTATAGTCATACTTTGGTCAGGCGCGAAAATGATACCAGAGAGTATCGAATTCCAACGGACGCGCCGCAATTGATGGGAGGGACCGACAATGAAAACATTACTCACATTCCTGGCAACGACAGCGTTGTTCACACCGGCAAGCACCTGGGCGCAGGACGCCGCCGAAGAGGAAACAGGTGGCCTCGAAGAAATCGTGGTAACCGCGCAAAAACGCGCTGAAGGCCTTTCAGATGTTCCGATTTCGATTTCGGCAGTCACCGGCGAAACAATCGAAAATTACGGCCAGACAAATCTGGAGGCAGTTTCCTCATCCATTCCAAGTTTGAAAATCACGCAAACCGCAATCGCGAATCGTATCGCCATACGCGGCATCGCTTCCGGCGATAACAAGGGTTTTGAGCAATCGGTGGCGATGTTCGTCGATGGCATCTATTATGGCCGAGACCAGTTAAGCCGTATGCCGTTGGTGGACTTGGAGCGTGTGGAGGTGCTGCGCGGACCACAACCGACGCTGTTCGGCAAGAACGCCATCGCTGGTGCGGTCAATGTGATCAGCCGTCGGCCCTCTGCCGATTTCGAAGGCTCTGTTAACGCCAGCTATGAATTCGAACATAAGGAAAAGAGGATCACCGGCGTCGTTTCTGGTCCACTGACCAACAATATCGGTGCGCGTGTGGTGGGATATTACCGCGACATGGACGGCTATTTCTTCAACACAAGGCAGAACCGTACAGAACCCAATGTGCGCGAGGCCTTTGTGCGCGGCATTGTTGATTTTGAAGGTGACGGTCCGCTGTCGGCTGATCTCAAGGTCGAATATGCCGATTTCAAGACCAAAGGCCAGCCGCGCGAGCCATTTGGTCCGGTTGGCATCTACAGCGCAGTTTTTGCAGGTCCATTGCTTGTTGAAACCAATGAAGACTGGGTCCGTGCCGACGGCGGCTATCAAAGCCGCAACAAGATCTTCAACAGCGTCCTCAACGCCAACCTGGAACTGGGCAACCATGTGCTGACTTCGGTGACCGGCTTTTTGGATTATAGCGTGAAAGAGACAGTCGACGTCGATTTCGTGGCGCTCGACCTGTTGGATGGCACGGGCCTGACTGAAGATTATCGCCAATTCTCCCAGGAACTGCGGATCGCTTCGCCAGGGGACCAGTCGTTCAACTATATTGCCGGTGTCTATTTCCAAAACGCGAAACTGAGCGTGACCGACCTTGTCCGCTTTTCGCCGTTTTTCTTAGCGAATCCAGGCTTCAGGGCCTTAGGGGACACGACCAACGACCGTCTCTATTCTCAGGAATCCGACCTGATCTCGGTTTTTGCTCAAGGAGAAATCGCGCTAACCGATGCACTACGACTGACATTAGGTGCACGTTTCAACCACGAAAAGAAAAGCGGCAGCCGCGTGCTCACGATCAATCGCGGGCCCCTCAGCTTGACGCCGCCATCTGGTGCACCGATCAGCGATGCAGCGGTAACAGCCACTTTTCGCGCACTCAACATCGAAGCCCACAGCATCAGCGGCACGCTGAGCGAAAATTCGTTCAACCCGATGGCCAACGTTCAATATGACATCACTGACGATCTGATGTTTTACGCATCCTTTGCACGCGGCACCAAGGCAGGCGGTTTCGATGTCCGGTCCAATTCCTTGAGTACGTCAACCACCGTGGCTCGGCCCGGTACGTTCTTGTTTGACGACGAACAAGCCGACAATTTCGAAGGGGGTTTCAAATATAAGACACGTAACCTGGCGCTGAACCTGTCGGTTTATCGCACCAAGTACAAAGACTTGCAGACCAACGTTTTCGACGGCGTTTTGAACTTCAATGTCCGCAATGCGTCGGGTGCGACGACCCAGGGGGTCGAAGCCGACATGCGCTGGGCTGTGGATGAGCATTTCACGCTTAGCGGTGCCGTGGCCTATCTTGACTTCGCCTTCACCAACTTCCCGCAAGGACAGTGCTACTTCCAGCAAGTACCAGACCAGCCAGGCGGGTTCTGCAGCTACACCGGCAAGCGCAATGCCCTTACGCCCAAATGGTCCGGTAATCTCAACGGCGATTTCAGCCACGAACTTGGCGGCGGTTTGAAACTGGGTATCAATCTCAACGCCGATTTTTCCAGCAGCTATATTTCTGCGGCCAACCTCGACCCCCGGACCACGCAGGACGGCTTTGTCAAAATGGGCGCGCGACTGTCGCTTGGCCATATCGACGACAAATGGTCGATTGCCCTGGTAGGTCGCAACCTGACCAATGAACGAATCAAGCAAACCGCCGGCAATCTGCCGCTGGCGACAACCATCACGGGAAATCGAGGCGTTGCCTATAATGCAATCTATGACCGCCCACGCAATATCGCCTTGTCGTTTGACTTCAAATTCTAGTCAGATTGGGCGCAGCTTAACACGCTGCGTCTTGGCCATGTGCCTGTTTGCGACCTGCGCTTCGGCGCAGGTGCAGCAGGCACCGTCCGGCCCTGCCGATACAGATCCGGTCAAGATGGGTTGGATGCAAGGCAGCCCGCCGCCACCGGAAAAGCGCATTCTTTTTCGCGACGGCAGCTTCTACCAGTTTCCGAAAACGCGCTGGTCATTCGCACATTATCGCGAGCTGGTGCCCACGGCGCGTATCGCCCGCGGCAAGGGACCAGTTTCGGCCTTGCCGTTGGCGCTGCGAAATGACCTCGACGCGGTCACTTTCACGCCTACGGGCCGACAAGAATCGATGACCTGGGCTCAGGCCTATAAGGCGGTTTACGGCGATGCCGTGCTGATCCTTCACAAGGGCCGGATCGTCCATGAGCGCTATAATGGAATGATGGGTCCGGATCAGCCGCACATCGCATTTTCAGTGACCAAATCCTATTTTGGTACCTTGGCCGAAATACTGATCGCGGAGGGCAAGATTGACGAAACTGCGCTGGTCACGCGCTATATTCCAGAGCTAAAGGACAGTGGTTTCGGTGACGCGACGGTGCGGCAGGTGCTCGATATGACCACTGGCCTCTCTTATTCCGAAGACTATACCGACCCGCAAGCCGATGTGGTCCGTTTTGGTGTTTCGGTAGGTATCCTGCCTGCGCCACCAAGCTATACGGGACCACGAGCCGCCTATGACTATCTTCCAACGATAAAGAAGCAAGGCGGGCACGGCGAGGGTTTTACTTATAAATCGGTCAATACCGAGGTGGTGGGCTGGCTGATCGCGCGGGTGACCGGAAAGCGGCCTCACGAGGCATTGAGCGACCGCATCTGGTCGAAACTGGGCGCAGAGCATGATGCCCATATTGTCGTCGATAGTGCCGGATATCCCTTTGCTGCAGGCGGTCTTAACCTGACGCTGCGCGACATGGCGCGCTTTGGTGAAACGATGCGGTTGAACGGCCGTTTCAACGGCCAGCAGATCATCCCTGCATCGGTGGTCGCCAAGATCCGTGCAGGTGCCAGCAAGAGCGATTTCGCCAAGGCGGGTTACACGGCGCTGGCCGGAGGAAGCTATAAAAGTCAATGGTGGGTGAGCCACAATAGCCACGGCGCATTCAATGCTCGCGGCATTCACGGCCAGACGATTTATGTGGACCCGAAGGCGGAAATGGTCATTGTCCGCTTTGCGTCGAATCCACAGGCTTCGAATGTGAACTTCGACCACATCTCCCTGCCTGCATATCAGGCGATTGCCGAAAGACTGATGAAGGCAAAGTGAAACACGAAACCATCCGGGCTTGTTCGATCTGGCGTGCGCTTGAGGTTGTCGGCGATGTCCCTGTTCTTCTCATCCTCGAGCAGGCCTTCCTCGGCCGGAATCGCTTCGCCGAATTCGTGCAGGAAACCGGCGTTGCACGCTCAGTCATCAGCAACCGGCTCGAAAAGCTGGTTGATGCAGGAGTTTTTACCAAACTGCCTGAACGGCGCACTGGATACCGGCTGACCGAGAAAGGACGCGATCTTTTCCCTGTCGCACTGATGATCTTGCGCTGGCAGCATTACTGGGAGCCGGGCGAGCGTAGTGTCGCAATCGACCTCGTCCATCGTGGCTGTGGACAAAAAATGGTCCCAGTTGCCGCCTGCGATCATTGCGCGGCCGAGATCGATCCGCGTGAAGTGACTTGGGCACCCGGGCCAGGTCTCAGCCAAGTCACCCCTGTTTATGGCCGCCGCCGTATGCAGACTGCGGCCGCCATCGCCAAGCGGGGCAACCAGACGATGGTTGACTCGGTCATCCAACTATTTGGCGACCGGTGGGCCACGCTGGTCGTGCGCGCCTGCTTCACGGGCATCCACCGCTTCGATGAAATTCAGCGCGACACTTTGATGGCCAGCAATGTACTTGCCGACCGGCTCGAACGGTTGCAGGCGCAGGGTATTGTTCGAGCCAAGCCCTATTCGGCGCACCAGGACCGGTTTGAATACCGGCTCACTGAAAAAGGACGCGATCTGTACCCTGTGCTGCTCGCTCTGCTGCAATGGGGTGACCGATGGTATGCTGACGCAAAAGGACCGCCTCTTCTACTAACCCATCGGCCCTGCGGGCACGCACTGCGCTTGCAGCCCAGCTGCAGCGCTTGTGGCGCCGACCTGGACATCGCCAACACTGCCTTTGAGCGTTAGCGGCAGCAAAAATGTGTTAGAACCAAACAGTATCATCGATTGAGCCTTCTTCGGAGTGCTGGAACTGTCTCAAACTCGATGGTTCTGATGCGTGTTAAATGCACGAAGCTCTAAACGTCGGAAATTTTGATGATTTTCTCACAGAGATATGTGGCTTGCGATTTCAATTACAGTTGCTTAGCTATCTCAATCTTTAAGGGGGGAATTATGAAAAAATTGATTTTTATCGGGCTGCTTGCGTCCGCATCGTCGATCCATGCTCAAGACAAGGCGACAGTTGTACCACAACCAACCGCTACGATCACCAGCGCGCCGTTAGTTTCTGAATCCGGACCAGATGCCGCTACCCGCATCCTGAGAGGCGGCGCGCAAGTCAGGGTGAGCTTTCTTCACGAAATTACCACCGAAGATAAGGCATCTAAGGTTGGTGACCGCCCACGTTTGGAAGTCGCTGAAAACATCGTTGTTGATGGCGTGACCGTGGTCCCGA
>JBATDO010000275.1:0-5706 GCA_049663505.1 Sphingorhabdus sp. | reverse complement strand
ACCCATTTCCAGTCGCCTTCGCCGCGCGTGCCTTTTTCGATCCACTGCCAGACCGTGGTAAAGTAGCCATTGGTTTCGCCGGGTCCCTTCCAAGCACCTGTCGTCACACCTGTTTTTCCATCACTTGACATGAATGCCTTATGTGGCTGCCACTTTACAGATTGATCGGGGTCAGCCTTGCCTTTCAACCAATCACGCGCAGTTATCGGCTGAGGCACGAACATGACCGCGTCTTTGGCAGCAGTTTCGCGAAAGGCAGTCCACTGGCCCTTTTCCTGTGCCAACCGATTGAACGCAATCTCTGCCGAAATGACTGCGCTTGGATTTGCAATTTTTGGTTCGAACATCGCTGGCTTTTCGCCAGCGCATGACGACACAAGCAACGCTGCAATCAGGACGCCCAGGCTTTTCATAATCATATTCCTTCAGGCAACGGCATGGCTTCGTGCCGATATGCAGCGACCAGGCAATTGCGCAGCAAGCACGCGATGGTCATCGGGCCAACCCCACCTGGTACGGGCGTAATTGCGCCAGCGTGCGCCAAAGCCTCGTCAAAGGCAACATCCCCAACAAGCCGTCCGCGAGTTGCCCCCTCGGCAGGTTCCAGTCGATTGATGCCAACATCAATGACGACTGCTCCTTTCTTAATCCACTCTCCCTTGACCATTTCTGGTCGTCCAACTGCAGCTATCACTATGTCTGCCTGCCGGACGAGACCTGCAAGGTCTCGGGTTCGGCTGTGGGCGATCGTGACGGTGCAGCTTTCGGCCAACAACAATTGCGCCATCGGTTTTCCAACAATATTGGACCGACCGATCACGATGGCGTGCTTGCCTGCAAGGTCGCCGAGGTTGTCCTTGAGCAGCATCAGGCACCCAAGTGGTGTACACGGCACGAAGGCTTCTTCTCCGACCGCAAGCTTGCCCACATTGACAACGTGGAATCCATCAACGTCCTTTTCCGGATCGATGGCCGCAATCACAGCCTTGTCATCGATATGGGAAGGCAAAGGCAATTGGACCAATATGCCATCGACCCTATCATCAACATTGAGCTGCTCGACCAACGCGATGAGGTCATCCTGGGTTGTATTGGCGGGCAAGCGATGCTCGAAGCTGGCCATCCCGGCTTCCGTCGTGGCCTTTTTCTTTGAACCTACATAGACTTGGCTTGCCGGGTCTTCACCAACCAGCACCACCGCGAGCCCAGGGGGGCGTCCGCAGGCAGCGACAAAGTCGGGAATCGCACCTGCTACCCGTCCACGAAGGCCGATTGCAAAGGTCTTGCCATCGATGATGTGGGCTGTACTCACACGCCTGCTATCGCCAGGTCACTGGCCAGGCCCATCAAAAGCATCTGGAGGATACGAAGCGCGATCAACAATACCATTGGTGAAAAGTCGATCATCCCAGTATCGGGCATTATCTTGCGGATGGGTCTCAAAAACGGTTCAAGGATCATGTTCAGGGCATGCCAGATCGATGCGACAATGTTATTGGACAGGCTGACAACATTGAATGTGATCAGGAGGCTCAATATGAATTGGACGATGACAACCGTCGACAGGATCGTCATCAGATAGCCTATGATTGAAATTAGCGCGAGCAGCATCGAATTCTCCGAACAAGGAATAACCAGGCCGGATTAAACGAGCAGCGCCGCTGTATCAACTGCATAAAACAGCTTATTTATGGATAAGCGTACCGGCGCCCTGGTCAGTGAACATCTCGATGAGCATGGCATGGCTCACCCTGCCATCAAGAATGACGGCTGCATCAACTCCAGCTTCGACCGCATTGACGCATGTCTCGATCTTGGGAATCATTCCGCCGCTTATCGTGCCATCGGCCTGCAATGCCATGATTGCCTTTGGATCGAGGTCGGTCAGCAACTGGCCCGATTTATCGAGAACGCCCGCCACGTCGGTTAGCAGGAACAGCCGCGACGCACCGAGCGCGCCAGCGATGGCTCCTGCCATGGTATCGGCATTGATATTGTATGTATGCCCATCACTGCCCACGCCAATGGGCGCGATAACCGGAATCATCCCTGCACTGCTGATCGTATCGATGACACTTCGGTCGACTGTCTCGGGTTCGCCCACAAAACCGAGGTCAATACTGCGTTCAATGTTGCTATCGGGGTCCTTTTGCGTGCGCTGCACTTTCGTGGCGCGGACAAAATCGCCGTCCTTGCCTGAAATACCGATCGCCTTGCCCCCTGCGGCATTTATCCAGCCGACCAGTTCCTTGTTGATAGCGCCTGACAGCACCATTTCAGCGACCTTTGCAGTCTCCGCATCGGTGACCCGCAAGCCGTCGATAAATTCACTTTCAACCCCCAGTTTCTTGAGCATTGCCCCGATTTGGGGTCCTCCGCCGTGAACCACTACAGGGTTGATTCCGACTGCCTTCAACAACACCACGTCGGCGGCAAAATCACGCGCCAGCCCTGCATCGCCCATCGCATGCCCGCCATATTTGACGACAAAGGTCCTGCCTGCATAGCGCTGGAGATAGGGTAGAGCCTCGGTTAGTGTCTCGGCCTTGGCAAGATTGGAAAGCGTGATTGTCATGACGCTGCACTCCCATCGAGCTTGCGACCGATGCGCACCACAAGGGCTATGACAAGTGGCACCATCACGGCGGACAACACTATTTTTGCAACCATCTGGCCCAGCATCAGATCTGCAATCGGTCGCACGCCGTAGAAGGAGACGGTGATAAAAATCAGAGTATCGACGATTTGCGACAATGCCGCGGCTGTAAAACCACGCACGGCCAGGAACCGTCCCGATGTGCCCTTCAACCTGGCAAACAGCCAAACATTAAGCGATACCGAGACACCGTAGGCCAAGATTCCCGCAGCCATCATGCGACCGCTTTGACCCACGATGATCGGGAAAGCTTCCTTGGCCGGTTCGTACATTCCTGCATCGGTTGGCAATTGAAGCACGAAGAATGAGAGCAGGATCGCGATGAAGAGTGGCACGAAACCATAACGCACCAGTCGGTCGGCCACGTCCTTGCCGTGCAATTCTGCAATTGCACTCGACACGGCGATGAGCGTGAGGAAAGGGAATATACCAGCTTCGACGGCAAGCGGCCCCAAGGCCACCTGCTTTGCCCCGAGAAATCCACCCAAGGGGACCATACCACCGTAGAAAATGGAAAAGACGAAAAGCGAGCGCGGAATGGCACCAAGGGATGTGCCGGGTGGGGTCTGAACAGTCATGGGCATTGACTAGCGTCTATTTTCGCTCGCGCAAGACCATCGATGGCGCTAGGCTGCCGAGAATAACTGGGGTCGGGAGTATTTCATGCAAATTTTGATGAGCCTTGCGGGCATGATCGTGATTCTTGCCATCGCGGTCCTGCTCTCTTCGAACCGTCGGGCCATCAGTTTTCGGGTGGTAGGTGCCGCATTTACTTTGCAGGCCAGCCTAGCAGCATTGGTCCTTTATGTGCCGTGGGGCAAAACGATATTGCAGGTCATGTCGAACGGGGTGTCCAACCTGCTTGGCTATGCCCAGGCCGGCACCAATTTCATCTTCGGTCCGCTTGCTTCCCCTGAAATCGGGGGCAACAGCTTTGCGATTGCTGCCCTCCCGGTAATCATCTTCTTTGCTTCGTTGATCTCGATCCTATATTATCTGGGCATCATGCAATATGTAATTCGCTGGATTGGCGGCGGACTGCAAAAAATTACCGGCATTTCGAAAGTCGAAAGCCTGTGCGCTGCAGCCAACATATTCGTGGGCCAATCAGAATCTCCGCTGGTCATCCGCCCCTATCTGGCTGGCCTTAACCCCCAACAGCTTTTCTGCGTGATGACCGTGGGCATGGCAGGCGTCGCAGGCACGATTCTGGCGGCATATGCCTCGATGGGAATCCGGATCGATTACCTGTTGGCCGCGGCATTCATGTCTGCGCCGGGCGGGATATTGATGGCCAAGCTCATGATGCCCGACATACCGCCCGCACCGATGGGTGAAGGCGATCCAGCACTTGCCAACCCGCATCCTGACGAGGAACCATTGATCGTTCCCGATGATGGTGAGGAAAAGCCCGCAAACATCATCATGGCGGCAGCGCAAGGTGCCCAGACGGGCGTCAAGCTCGCCGTTGCTGTCGGTGCGATGGTCCTGGCCTTTGTTGCGCTGGTCGCGCTTGCCAATGGAATATTGGGTGGCATCGGTGGCTGGTTTGGCCAGCCAGACCTCAGCTTCCAGCAGATTGTCGGCTATGTTTTTGCACCCATCATGTACCTACTGGGCGTACCATGGGACGAAGCAATCCGGGCAGGTGGACTGTTCGGAACCAAGATCGTGCTCAACGAATTCGTAGCGTTCATTGATCTGGGTGCACTCAAGACCTTGTCGGCACCCACAGTCGGGATCGTGACTTTTGCTCTTTGCGGCTTTGCCAATTTCTCTTCTATCGCGATCCAGATGGCAGTTACAGGCGGACTAGCTCCCAACCAACGCCCCGTGATTGCGCGGCTCGGGATAAAGGCATTGGCTGCAGGTTCGCTATCCAACCTGATGAGTGCGGCTCTGGCGGGTCTTTTCCTGAGCTTAGGTTGAACGGATGGCTCATCACACGGCCGCGATAGGCACGAGCCCTTCGTGCACTTGACTATCGCTCTCCTGCCGCTTTCTTCAAATCATAGAGCAGTTCAAGCGCAGCGCGCGGGCTCAGAGAATCGATATCCAGCCCTGTCAGTTTGTCCCGGAGCGCATCGACCTTTGCCTCTGCCGCATCAAGTGCCGCGCTGAACAACGGCAGGTCACCCAGGCCTGCTGCCAGCCCGCCGGTTTCAGCCCGGCCTTTTTCCAGTTTTGCAAGCACGGTCTGGGCGCGAGCGATAACCTGTGGCGGCAGGCCAGCAAGCTTGGCAACCGCGATACCGTAGCTTCGGTCTGCCGGACCGTCGGCCAGTTCATGGAGAAGGACCAGGTCGCCTTTGAATTCCTTGGCGCGGACATGGTGGAGCGACAGCGCATCAAGGCTATCAGCCAACCGTGTCAGTTCATGATAGTGCGTCGCGAAGAGGCAGCGGCAGCGGTTGCCTTCGTGGATTCCTTCCACCACCGCCCATGCAATGGCAAGACCATCATAGGTCGAGGTGCCTCGTCCCACTTCATCGAGTATCACGAAGCTGCGTTCGGTTGCCTGTGCAAGAATGGCCGCTGTCTCGACCATCTCGACCATGAACGTCGATCGACCCCTGGCGAGGTTGTCAGAGGCCCCTACCCGGCTGAACAAGCGGTCGACCAGGCCCAGCCGTGCAGACGATGCAGGGACATAGCTTCCTGCCTGCGCGAGCACGACGATAAGCGCATTTTGCCTCAGAAAAGTGGATTTACCACCCATGTTGGGCCCGCTGACGAGCCAGAGCCGGCGGTCTGGCGCAAGCATGCAATCATTGGCGATAAACCGGTCGCCGGAGCGCGCCAGCGCACTTTCCACGACTGGATGCCTGCCAGCTTCAATATGAAGCTCTGGTGTTGAAACAAAGCTTGGTCGGCACCAGCTGCCCTCGGCTGCGCGTTCTGCCAATCCCACCGCAACATCGATCCTTGCAAGGCTGTCGGCACAGGCCGCCACAGCATCACGCCTTGTCATGGCATATCCAATGAGATCTTCAAGATGTGCAGCTTCGGCGACCAGTGCATGACCGCCTGCTTGCGTTATTCTAAGTGCC